>JBOHBY010000035.1:0-1588 GCA_050698635.1 Spirillospora sp. | reverse complement strand
GCCCGGACGGCCGCGACACCGCCGCGCGCCAGCGGCCCAGGCGGGCGACGGCCTCGTCCAGGACGGACGGCGTCCACTCCCAGTCGGCGCGGAAGTGCCGCGCCAGCAGCGCCAGCCGGATCGCCATCGGGTCGGTGCCCGACCTCCGCAGCTTCGACACGAACACGAGGTTGCCGCGCGACTTGGACATCTTCTCGCCGTCCAGGCCGACCATGCCGGCGTGGACGTAGGCGCGGGCGTGGGGCCGCTCCCCCGTGGCGACCTGGGCGTGCGAGGCGCTCATCTCGTGGTGCGGGAACGCCAGGTCGGAGCCGCCGCCCTCGACGTCGAACGCCATGCCGAGGTACTCGACGGAGATCGCGGAGCATTCGACGTGCCAGCCGGGGCGGCCCTCGCCGAACGGCGACTCCCAGCCCGGCTCGCCCGGCCGCCGCGCCATCCACAGCATCGGGTCGAGCGGGTCACGCTTGCCGGGCCGGTCCGGGTCGCCGCCGCGCTCGGCGAACAGCGGCTCCATCTCCTCCCGCGTCAACCCGCTGACCTGCCCGAACACGGGGTCGGCCGCGACGGGGAAGTACACGTCGGCGCCCAGCTCGTAGGCTGCGTCACGCCCCCGCAGCTTCTCGATCATCTCGACGATCAGCGGGATCGCCTCGACCGCGCCGATGTACCGGTCGGGCGGCAGGGTCCGCAGCGCGGTCATGTCGTCGCGGAACAGCTGGATCTCCCGGTCGGCGAGGTCCCGCCAGTCGTCGCCGGTGTCGCGGGCACGTTCCAGGAGCGGGTCGTCGACGTCGGTGGCGTTCTGGACGTAGTGCACCTCGTGCCCGAGGTCGCGCCACACGCGGTTGACGAGGTCGAAGGCCAGGTAGGTGTTGGCGTGGCCGAGGTGGGTCGCGTCGTAGGGGGTGATCCCGCACACGTACATCCGGGCGGTGCCGCCCGGCTCGGCGGGCCCGGCGGGACGCGCCGTCCCCGTCGCCGTGTCGTGCAGGCGGAGCGGCCGGGTCGCGGCGGGCAGTCCCGCGTCGCGGAGGCCGGGGACTGGTGAGGCGGGCCA
This sequence comes from Spirillospora sp., assembly GCA_050698635.1. Taxonomy (GTDB): domain Bacteria; phylum Actinomycetota; class Actinomycetes; order Streptosporangiales; family Streptosporangiaceae; genus Spirillospora. Next base: position 528 of record JBOHBY010000035.1, on the reverse strand, counting down.
CGATCGCATACGGAAAGCTTATCCATGCCCTGTTCGCCGACTTACGCCGAGATCGTCCCGAGTGGTCAACCGGCCCGGACGCGCGGGTCGAGGATCGAGTAGCCGATGTCCACCAGCAGGTTCGCGGCGATCACGAACAGCGTCACCGTCAGCGTCACCCCGATGATCACCGGGGTGTCGCCGTCGGCGATGGACTGGTACACCAGCTGCCCGACGCCCTGCAGCCCGAACACCTTCTCGGTGACGATCGTCGAGCCGACCAGCGCGCCGAGGTCGACGCCGAACTGCGTGACGGCGGGCGTCACCGCGGGCCGGAGCCCGTGCCGCAGGACGACGCGCCGCTCGGGCAGGCCCTTGGCGCGCGCCGTCCGGACGTAGTCCTCGCCGAGCACCTCCAGCAGGCTGCTGCGCACCATACGCGCTGTGCGGGCTGCCGTGAAGGCGCCGACCGCGACCGCGGGGAGGACGAGGTGCGCCAGGCTACCGCGGCCGGAGACGGGAAACCAGCCCAACTGGACGCTGAAGATC
>JBOHBY010000034.1:0-2195 GCA_050698635.1 Spirillospora sp. | reverse complement strand
GCCTGGAACGGAGCGCTGGCGGAGTGGAAGGTGGCGGTCAGCGAACTTCTCGGGGGCGTGGGGGTCGTCCCCACAAAGACGCTGACTGTCGGCTCGACTCTGGGTTGATGGATCTTTCACAGGGCCTGCGGCTGCTCGTCGGCGTTCGTGGCGAACGCTCGGCGGGGTGAAATTTCGGTTCGGGGTTTCAGCTTGCGCCGCACTCGCGCCCTTGCCACACTCGTGGCGACCGCCAGTAATGGTAATGGTTTTCATCTCCGAAATGGGGCATTCGTGAAGGTTGCGTTCGTTGGCAAGGGCGGCAGCGGCAAGACCACCCTGTCGGCGCTCTTCGTCCGGCACCTCGCCGGGCGCGGCCTGCCGGTGGTGGCCGTCGACGCCGACATCAACCAGCACCTCGGCGTGGCGCTCGGCCTGGACGAGGACCGCGCCGCCAAGATCCCGGCGCTGGGCGACCGGCTCACCGAGATCAAGGAGTACCTACGCGGCGACAACCCCCGTATCTCCTCGGCTGAGGCGATGGTGAAGACCACCCCGCCGGGGTCGGGCTCGCGGCTGCTGTCCTTCCGCGGCGACGACCCCGTCCACGAGGCCGGGCAGGAGGTCGGCGCCGGGACCGAGACGGGCGGCGCCGGGATCACGCTGCTCGCGACCGGCCCGTTCAACGACGACGACCTCGGCGTGGCGTGCTACCACTCCAAGACCGGCGCGGTCGAGCTCTACCTCAACCACCTCATGGACGAGCCGGGCCAGTACGTCGTCGTCGACATGACCGCCGGGGCCGACACGTTCGCGTCCGGGCTGTTCACCCGGTTCGACCTGATGTTCCTGGTCGCCGAACCCACCCGCAAGGGCGTCGGCGTCTACCGGCAGTACACCGAGTACGCCCGCAACTACGACGTCGCCATCCGCGTCGTCGGCAACAAGGTGCAGATCGACGAGGACGTCGCCTACCTGCGCGACCACGTCGGCGGCGACCTGCTGACGTGGGTCGGGCAGTCCGCCGCCGTCCGCGCACTGGAGCAGGGCCGGCAGGGCGTCCGGCTGGAGGACGGCAACGTCGCCGCGCTCGACCGCATGCTCGCCGAGGTCGACGCGCACGCCAAGGACTGGGACAGGTTCCAGCGCCAGGCCGTGGAGTTCCACGTCAAGAACGCCCGCAGCTGGGCGAACAAGGCGACGGGCGAGAACCTGGAGGAGCAGGTCGACCCGGAGTTCCGTTTCCCGGCCGCCTACACCGGGTGACGAACGCCTACCGGCGGCCGGAGATCGGCACTACCCTTCGGGCATGACGATGCGGCGGATGTTCATGACCGCGGCCGGCGCGGTGCTCCCGGTCGCCCTGGTCGCTCTGATCTTCGACAACCAGTGGGTCGTCGACGCCATCAGGGAGAGCGACTTCAAGTACGGCGAGGGCATCGGACCGGCGGTGGGCTGGTCGCAGACCCTCGCCTGGCGGTTCACCCCGCACGACGGGATGAAGTGGAGCTTCGTCCTGGTCACCGACTTCGCCGTGCTGCTGTTCTTCGTCCTGCTGGCGGCGCTCGCGGCGGCCGGTACCCGGATCATCGATCCGAACCGCGGCGCGTTCGGCGCCGTGCTCGTCGGCTGGTGGGCCGCGGTCGTCGCCGGCGGGATCGCCGGGCTGATCTACGGGCCGCTGGCCTACTGGACGCTCGACCTCCCGTCCGCGTCGCGGGTCATCTTCGGCGCCATCGGCGAGGGCGCGTCGGCCGGGTTCGCGTTCGGTTGGCTCGCGGGGCTCGGCGCGCTGGGCGGCTTCGTCCTGTCGGGCCCGCGGACGCCGGGCGCCCAGCAGCCGTATGGGGGCCAGCAGCAGTACCAGCAGCGGCCGCCCTTCGCTCCCCAGCAGCCGGGCATGCCGATGCAGCAGCCGCCGATGCAGCAGCCTGGCATGCCCGGGATGCAGCAGCCCGGGATGCCCGGCCAGCAGCCCATGCCCGGCCAGCAGCCGATGCCGCAGCAGGGGATGCCGCAGCAGGGGATGCCGCAGCAGCCGATGCAGCCGCATCCGTCCGCGGTTCCGTACGTCCCTCCGCAGGGTCCGCCGCAGCAGCAGCAGTGGGGTGCCGCGCCCGTCCCGCAGCAGCAGCCCGGAGCCCCCGCTCCGCAGCAGCCGGGAACGCCCGTGCCACAGCAGTTCGGTGCGCCGCCCGCGCCGCCCGTCCCACCGC
>JBOHBY010000033.1:0-4521 GCA_050698635.1 Spirillospora sp. | reverse complement strand
GCGCTGGCCCTCGGCTTCGACGGGCCGCGCGCCATCGACGCCGTCCGCGCGTTCAGGGACCTCGGCGTCGACTCGCTGTCGGCCGTCGAGCTGCGGAACCGGCTGAACCAGGCGACCGGGCTTCGGCTTCCCGCGACGCTCGTGTTCGACCACCCGACCCCGGACGTCCTGGCCGGGCACCTCCTCGACGAACTGTCCGGCGGCGACCCGTCCGGGGCTGGAACCGCGGTCGCCGTCCGCGCGCCGCTCGACGACGACCCGATCGCGATCGTCGGGATGGCATGCCGCTACCCCGGCGGCGTCGCCACGCCCGAAGACCTGTGGCGGCTCGTCGCCGGAGGCGTGGACGGGGTCTCGGACCTGCCGTCCGACCGGGGCTGGAACCTGGCGGCGCTGTTCGACCCCGAGCCGGGCCGTCCCGGCAAGAGCTACGTGAACCAGGGCGGTTTCCTGGACGACGCCGCCGACTTCGACGCCGACTTCTTCGGCATCAGCCCCAACGAGGCCTGGCTGATGGACCCGCAGCAGCGATTGCTGCTGGAGGTGTCCTGGGAGGCGCTGGAGCAGGCGGGCATCGACCCCGCGTCGTTGCGCGGCAGCTCGACCGGCGTTTTCGCCGGGATGATGTACCACGACTACGCCTACAACAACAGCACGGGCTCAGTGCTGTCCGGCCGGATCTCCTACACGCTGGGCCTTGAAGGCCCGGCGGTCACGGTCGACACCGCATGTTCGTCGTCGCTGGTCGCGTTGCACTGGGCCGTCCAGGCGCTCCGCTCCGGGGAGTGCTCGCTGGCGTTGGCCGGTGGTGTCGCGGTCATGGCGACGCCGGAGACGTTCGTCGAGTTCAGCCGCCAGCGCGGCCTGGCCCCAGACGGCCGTGCCAAGTCGTTCGCCGCCTCCGCCGACGGCACCTCCTGGAGCGAAGGCGCCGGGATGCTCCTGGTCGAGCGTCTCTCGGACGCACGCCGTAATGGCCATCAGGTGTTGGCGGTGGTGCGGGGCTCGGCGGTCAACCAGGACGGCGCGTCCAACGGGCTGACGGCGCCGAACGGACCGTCGCAGCGCCGGGTGATCGGCCGGGCACTCGCCACCGCAGGCTTGACCACCAGCGATGTGGACGCGGTCGAAGCGCACGGCACCGGCACCACGCTCGGCGACCCGATCGAGGCCCAGGCCGTGCTGGCGACCTATGGTCAGGACCGTCCGGAGGGGCGTCCGCTGTGGCTGGGGTCGATCAAGTCGAACATCGGTCACACGCAGGCCGCCGCCGGTGTCGCCGGGATCATCAAGATGGTTCAGGCGATGCGGCACGGCGTCCTGCCCAAGACCTTGCACGTGGACGAGCCGACCCCGCATGTGGATTGGTCGGCGGGCGACGTCGAGCTTCTGACCGAGGCGCGGGAATGGCCGGTCAACGGGCATCCGCGCCGGGCCGGGATCTCCTCCTTCGGGATCAGCGGGACGAACGCGCACGTCATCATCGAAGAGCCAGAATCGCAGCCGGACGACGTCGCTGAGCCCGGCGAGTCCGCCGAGTCCAGTGTCGTGCCGTGGGTCGTCTCCGGCAAGTCTGTGGAAGGTCTGCGGGGGCAGGCGGAGAAGCTGCACGCGTACCTCGTGGAGCGGCCGGAGCTGTCGCCGGTGGACGTGGGCTTCACGCTGGCGACCTCGCGCTCCGTCCTCGACCATCGCGCGGTGGTGGTCGCGGGCGACCGGGGCTCGGGGCTGCGCGGGCTGGCGGCGGTCGCGGCGGGCGAGCCGCGCCCGGACGCGCCCGCCGGAACCGTGTCCGCCGGAGCGATGGCGTTCTTGTTCTCCGGTCAGGGTGCGCAGCGGCTCGGGATGGGCCGCGGGCTCTACGCGGCGTTCCAGCCCTTCGCGGACGCCTTCGACGACGTGTGCGCGGCACTCGACCCGCACCTGGAGCACCCGCTCCGCGACGTGATCTGGTCCGACGCCGAGCTGCTCGACCAGACGGCGTTCACCCAGGCGGGGCTGTTCGCGGTCGAGGTGGCGCTGTTCCGGCTCCTGGAGTCCTGGGGCGTCCGGCCCGACTTCCTCGCCGGGCACTCCATCGGTGAGATCACCGCCGCCTACGTCGCGGGCGTGTGGTCGCTGGAGGACGCGGCCGCGCTGGTCGCCGCGCGCGGACGCCTGATGCAGGCGCTTGCGCCCGGCGGCGCCATGGCGGCCGTCGAGGCTACCGAGGACGAGCTGACACCGCTGCTGGACGCCGAGCCTCAGCTCGCGATCGCCGCGCTGAACGGTCCGCGGTCGGCCGTGATCTCCGGTACGGAGGAGGCGGTCGCGGAGATCCAGGCCGGATTCGAGGCGCAGGGCCGCAGGACGACCCGCCTCCGCGTCTCGCACGCCTTCCACTCACCGCTCATGGACCCGATCCTCGACGACTTCCGCGCCGTCGCGGAGGGGCTCGCCTACGCGGCCCCGGCCGTCCCGATCGTCTCGGGCCTGACCGGCCGGGTGGCCGAGGCCGAGGAGGTGACGTCGCCCGAATACTGGGTGCGCCACGTGCGCGAGGCGGTCCGGTTCGCCGATGCTGTTGGACGGCTGGAGGCCGCGGGCGTAACGCGGTTCGTCGAGGTGGGGCCGGACGGCGTCCTGACGGCGATGGCGCAGAGCTGTGTCGGCGACGCGGCGGAGGCCGTGCTCGTCCCGGTCCTTCGCCGGGACCGGGACGAGGAGCCCGAGGTGTTCGCGGCGCTCGGCGCGGTCCACGCGCACGGCGCGGCGGTGGACTGGCCCGCCGTGTTCGCGGGACGGAACGCCCGCCGCGTGGACCTTCCGACCTACGCCTTCCAGCGCCGCCGCTACTGGCTGGACGCCCCGGCGGTCTCGGGCGACGTGTCGACGCTCGGCCAGATCGCCACGGAACATCCGCTGCTTGGCGCGGCGGTCGCGCTGCCCGACTCCGACGGTGTCGCGCTGACGGGCCGCCTGTCCGCGGGCGCGCAGCCGTGGCTCTGCGACCATGAGGTGCTCGGCGGCGTGCTGCTGCCGGGGACGGCGTTCGTCGAACTCGCCGTCCGGGCCGGGGACCAGGTCGGCTGCGACGTGCTGGAGCGGCTGACGCTGCTGGCGCCGCTGACGATTCCGGAGTCCGGCGGCGTCGACGTCCAGGTCGCGGTGGGTGCCGTTGACGAGGACGGCGCCCGTCCGGTGAGCGTCTACTCCCGCCGCGCCGACGCCCCCGACGACCTTCCATGGACGCGCAACGCCGACGGCGTCCTCACCACGGGCGGCGGTCCGTCCACGGCTCCCGACCTCGCCGAATGGCCGCCCGCCGTCGCGACCGCCGTGGACGTCGACGGCGTCTACGACGACCTCGCAGAACGCGGATTCGCGTACGGGCCGGTGTTCCAGGGGCTTCAGGCTGCGTGGCGGCATGGCGACGAGCTGTTCGCCGAGGTCGCGCTGCCGGAGGAGGTCCGGGCGGAGGCCGGTGGGTTCGGCGTCCATCCCGCGCTGCTGGACGCGGCGATGCACGTGATGCTCCTCCGCGACGGCGACGGCGACGATGACGGGGAGGCGGTGCTTCCGTTCGAGTGGAGCGGGGTGCGGCTGCGGGCGTCCGGCGCTTCGTCGGTGCGCGTCCGTGTCACACCGGCCGGTGACGGCGGTGTGGCCATGATGCTGGCGGACGAGTCCGGCCGCGTGGTGCTGTCCGTGGACGCGCTGGTGACGCGGGCGGTGTCGGCCGAGCAACTCGGCTCCGCCGACGGCGGGCCGGGCAACGACGCGCTGTTCCAGGTGACGTGGACGCCGACGCCGCATCCGCTGGACGGCACGTCCGAGGCCGCCGACGGCTGGGCCGTCGTCGGCCCGGACGGACCAGACCGCCTCGGTCTCGACCCCGCGACCGCGCACTTCCCCGACCTTGCCGCGCTGGCCGAATCTGGGGTGCCGGTTCCGGAGACGGTGGTGTGGACGTGCGCGCGGCGGTCCGGCGAGGTTCCGGACGCCGTCCGTTCGGCCGCGCATGAGGCCCTCGACGTCGTCCAGACATGGTTGGCCGATGAGCGGTTCGGTGCGTCCCGGCTGGTGGTGGCCACGCGCGGCGCGGTCTCCACCGGCGACGAGGACGGGCCTGACGACCTCGCCGCCGCGGCGGTCCGCGGCCTGGTGCGCACGGCGCAGACGGAGAACCCGGAGCGTTTCGTCCTCGTGGACTTCGGCCTGGACGAGGACGCGGCGTCGCCCGGCGTCCTCCCGGCGGCGCTGTCGGCGGACGAGGCCGAGATCGCGATCCGGGCCGGTGAGGCGTTCGTCCCGCGCCTGACCCGGACGTCCACCGAGACCGGCACCGGCACCACCCCATGGACGGCGGACGGCACGGTCCTGATCACCGGCGGCACGGGCGGGCTCGGCGCGCTGGTCGCGCGGCACCTGGTGTCGGAGCACGGTGTCCGGCGGCTGCTGCTGACCAGCCGTCGCGGCATCGACGCCCCGGGCGCGGCGGAGCTGCGCGCGGAGCTCGCGGCGGCGGGTGCGGACGCCGAG
>JBOHBY010000032.1:0-2293 GCA_050698635.1 Spirillospora sp. | reverse complement strand
CGGCAACTTCGGCGTCGTCACGTCGCTGGAGTTCCGGCTCCACCCGGTCTCCACGGTCTACGCGGGGACCGCCGTGTTCCCCGCCGACCGGGCCGGCGACGTGATCACCCGCTTCCGGGACGAGGCCGCCGCCCGCCCCGACGAGCTGACCGTCTCCATCGCCGTGACGAACCACCCCCGGCACGGCCGCGTCGTGATCGTCCGCGCCGTCCACGCGGGCGGCAGAGCGGGCGACGCGGCCAGCGACCTGGCGAGCGACGCGGACACGGGCGCGCGGGCCCTGCGGTCACTGCTCCAGGCCGGCGGCCAGCCGCTGCACCAGGACTTCCGGACGATGCCCTACGCCGAGACCGAATCCCTCGGCGGCACCCCGCCCCACCACTTCCACCTGTTCGCCGACCTGCCCGACCCACTCATCGCCGCCATTGCCCACAGCAGCGCCGCCGGAATCGAGATCAAGCACTGGGGCGGCGCGATGGCCCGTCCCGCCGCCGACGCCGGGCCGGTCGGGCACCGCGACGTCCCCTTCTCGCTCACCATCGACGGCTCCGCCGCGGACGCCGCGCCACTGGCCGCCTACGCGACGGGCGGTTCGTTCCTGAACTTCCTGCACGACACGTCCAGGACGGCCACCGCCTACACGCCGGAGAACTTCCGCCGCCTGCGCGAGGTCAAGCGGACCTACGACCCGCAGAACGTGTTCCACCGCAACCACAACATCAAGCCCGCCTGACACCTACTCGAAACCCCTGAAATGCGAGGTAACCGAAATGGCCGCCACCCTCTCTTCTTCTTCCTCTTCCTCATCTTCACCGGCACCCGCGCAGGGGCTCGACCGCAGGCTCGTCGCCATCGGCGTCGTGGTGGTGCTGGGCGCGATCATGTCGATCGTCGACGCGACCGCCGTCAACGTCGCCACCCGTACGCTCGCCGAGGACTTCGACGCCTCCATCACGTCCGTCCAATGGGTCCTGACCGGTTACATGCTGGGCCTGGCGGGCGTCATCCCGATCACCGGCTGGGCCACCGAGCGGTTCGGCGCCCGGCGCGTCTGGATCAGCGCGCTGCTGCTGTTCCTGGCCGGTTCCGTCCTCGCGGGCGCCGCCTGGTCGATGCCGAGCCTGATCGCGTTCCGCGTCGTACAGGGCATCGGCGGCGGGATGATCATCCCGGTGGCGCAGACGATCCTGGCGCGGGCCGCGGGCCCCGAGCGGATGGGCCGGGTGATGGGCTTCATCGGCATGCCGATGCTGCTCGGCTCCGTCGCCGGCCCGGTCGTCGGCGGACTGATCATCTCGACGGCCGGCTGGCGCTGGATCTTCTTCGCCAACCTCCCCCTCGGCGTGGTCGCCATCGTCGCCGCGCTCCGCCTGCTGCCCAACACTCCGCCCCGCCCGACCCGCCTGGACGTCCGGGGCCTGCTCCTGCTCTGCACCGGTGTGACCGCGTTCGTCTACGGCGCCACCGAGGCGGGACGGCCCGGCGCCCTGGACGCCCCCCGCACCTGGGCCATCCTCGGCGCGTCGGCCGTGCTCATCGCGCTGTACGTGCTGCACGCCCGCACCCGGCAGGCACTGATCGACATCGCGCTGTTCCGCAACCGCGCCTTCACCGCCGCCGCGGTCACCAACGTCGTCGTCGCCGTCGCGCTGTTCGGCGTCCTCGTCCTGCTGCCGCTGTACTGGCAGATCGTCCGGGGACACGGCCCCCTCGCCACCGGTCTGCTGCTCGTCCCGCAGGCCGTCGGCGCCGCGGTGGCCATGCCCCTGGCCGGACGCCTGACCGACCGGCTCGGCGCGGGCGTGGTCGTCCCCACCGGGATCGTCCTCGGGCTGCTGGGCACGGCCGCCTACACCCAGATCCACGCGGACACCTCACCCGTCCTGCTGGCCGCCGCCCTGTTCGTCATCGGCCTCGGCCTGGGCGCGACGATCATGCCGTCGATGGCGGCCGCCTACCAGGCCCTGCCCGGACCGCTGATCCCGCGCGCGACCAGCGCCATCAACACCCTCCAGCGGATGGGCGCGTCCGTCGGCACGACCGCGCTGGCGGTGATCCTGCAACACGAGATCAGCGCCCGGTCCCCGCAGCTGGCCGGATCGGCGCTTGCACCGCTCCCGGACGAGGCCCGCGTGCAGGTGGCGCCCCTGCTGGCCACCGCTTTCAGTCACGCCTTCTGGATCGCGCTGGTCATCGGCGCGCTCGCCGTCATCCCCGCCCACCTACACCCCCGCAAGTAACCACCACACCCCCCCAACTGCTGGGGCCGGCTACAGGGGTGGGGGGCCCGGGC
>JBOHBY010000031.1:0-2465 GCA_050698635.1 Spirillospora sp. | reverse complement strand
CGCCGACCCGGATCCGGCGGTCGGCGGGATCACCTACGCGGAGCTGCTGGCGCGCGGAACCGACGACCCGCTGCCGTGGGACGTGGCCGACGAGAACGCCGCCATCTCGATCAACTACACGTCCGGGACCACGGGACGTCCGAAGGGCGTCGTCTACACCCATCGCGGCGCGTACCTGAACGCGCTCGGCGAGGTGACGCACTCGCGCCACACGCCCGCGAGCGTGTACCTGTGGACGCTGCCGATGTTCCACTGCAACGGCTGGTGCACGCCGTGGGCGCTGGCCGCGATCGGCGGGACGCAGGTGTGCCTGCGCGCGGTCGTCCCCGCCGAGGTGTGGCGGCTGATCGACGCCGAGGACGTCACGCATCTCAACGGGGCGCCGACCGTCCTGGTGATGATCGCGAACGCGCCGGAGGCGCATCCGCTGGACCGGCCGCTGACCGTGACGACGGCGGGCGCCCCGCCCAGCCCGACGATCATCGCGCAGATGGAGGGGCTCGGCGCGGACATCGTGCACGTGTACGGGCTGACCGAGACCTACGGGCCGTACTCGGTGTGCGAGCCGCAGCCCGGCTGGCCGGGGCTCGCCGCGTCCGACCGGGCCCGGCTGCTGGCCCGGCAGGGCGTCGGCATGATCCAGACCGACGGGCTGCGCGTCGTCGACGACGCGATGCGCGACGTCCCGGCGGACGGTGAGACGCTCGGCGAGATCGTCATGCGGGGCAACAACGTCATGAAGGGCTACCACCGCGACGAGGAGGCCACCGCGAACGCGTTCCGGGGCGGCTGGTTCCACTCCGGTGACCTCGGCGTCCGCCATCCGGACGGCTATGTCGAGCTGCGCGACCGGTCCAAGGACATCATCGTCTCGGGCGGCGAGAACATCTCCACGGTGGAGGTGGAGCGGGCGATCGACTCCCATCCGGCGGTGCTGGAGGTCGCCGTCGTCGCGATCCCGGACGACACGTGGGGCGAGCGTCCCAAGGCGTTCGTGGTGCTGCGTGACGGGCACGCCGCGACCGAGGCCGACCTTGTCGAGCACGTCCGCGAAAGCCTCGCCCGTTTCAAGGCGCCCGACGCGGTCGAGTTCGTGGCCGGGCTGCCGAAGACGTCCACCGGGAAGATCCAGAAGTTCCAGCTCCGCGAGAAGGAATGGGCGGGACACGAGCGCCGGATCCGGTGAGGAGCGGCGGTTCCAGGGAACGGTTTCCAAGGCGAGGGCCGGGGCGTGCGGCCGGGGCCCGCCGCCGAGCCGAGGAGAGGGGAACGGGATGCCGCCCACCAGTGGGCCGTCGGGGAACGTGCTGATCGTGGGTGCGGGCCCCACCGGGCTCCTGCTGGCCGGTGACCTGGCCGTTGCCGGGATCGGCTGCACCGTGCTGGAGCGCCGCGACGCGGAGACGAGCAACCTGACGCGTGCGTTCGCCGTGCACGCGCGGACGCTGGAGATGCTCGACGCGCGCGGCGTCGCGGACGACCTGGTCGCGACGGGCGAGCGCGTGGGTGCGGTGCGGATCGTGGGAGCGGCCAGGCTCGACCTGTCGCTGCTGCCGGGGCGGTTCCCCTACCTGCTGGTCACACCGCAGTACGAGACGGAACGCGTGCTACGGGAACGGGCTCTGCGCGCGGGCGCGGAGATCGTGTACGGGGCCGAGGCCGTCGGGCTCCGCCAGGACGCGGCGGGCGTCGACGTCGACGTGCGGACGTCCGGCGGGGAGACGGAGACGCGCCGCGCGTCCTACGTCGTCGGGACGGACGGGGTGCGCAGCACGATCCGGCGGGCGCTCGGGCTGCCGTTCCCCGGGCAGGCGGCCGTGCGGTCGGTGATGCTCGCCGACGTCCGGCTCCGGGACGCGCCCGCCGGGGTGCTGACCGCCGACGCGACCGGCGACGCGTTCGCGTTCCTGGCGCCGTTCGGCGACGGCTGGTACCGGTTGATCGCGTGGAACCGCCGCCACCAGGCGCCCGACTCCGAGCCCGTCGACCTGGACGAGCTGCGCGAGGTGACGCGCCGCGCCCTCGGCACCGACCACGGCATGCACGACCCGCGCTGGACGTCACGGTTCCACAGCGACGAGCGGCAGGTCCCGAAGTACCGGGTGGGCCGGGTGTTCCTCGCGGGGGACGCCGCGCACGTCCACTCCCCGGCGGGCGGGCAGGGCATGAACACCGGGATCCAGGACGCCGCGAACCTCGGCTGGAAGCTGGCCGCCGAGCTGCGGGGCTGGGCGCCGTCGTGGCTGCTCGACAGCTACCACGAGGAGCGGCATCCCGTCGGGCGGCTCGTCGTGCGCGGCAGCGGCGCCATACTGCGGTCCGTGCTCACCGAACCGCGGTGGCGGCGAGGTGCGCGTGACGCGGGCGCGTGGGCGGCGACGCATGTCCGGCCGGTCGCGCGGCGGATCGCGGGTGCCGTGTCCGGTATCGACATCGCCTACCCGGTGCCGCGCGGCTCCCACCGG
>JBOHBY010000030.1:0-1566 GCA_050698635.1 Spirillospora sp. | reverse complement strand
GGGCCGGTCGGTGCCGGAGGCGGGGCGTCCGGACCGCCACCGGGGCTTTCGCCGCCCAGTAGCGTCACCAGTTCACGCAGGGAATCGGCGGTGAGCACGGTGACGCCGGGGACGAACCGGGCTTCGGCGACGTTGCCCGGCGGCACTACGACGGTGTCGATCCCGTTCGCCGCGGCGTGTCGCGCCGCCGCGACCGCGCCCGGTACCGACTGCAGCGAACCGTCCTCGCCGAGCTGTCCGATCAGCAGCATCCGTGCGCATGCGGCCAATGGGAGGGTCCCGTTGGCGGCGAGCACGGCGACGGCGATCGGAAGGTCGAACCAGGCACCTGGTTTGACCACCTCGGGTGGCGTGAGCGAGACGGCGATATGCCGCGGCGGCCAGCCCAGGCCGCTGCTGGTGATGGCGGCCAGGACACGGCGCCCAGTGGCGGGAAGCGCGGCGTCTGGCAGGCCAGTCAGGTGCAGGCCGGAAAGGCCGGGGGTGATGTTGGCGTGGACGTCGATGGTGAAGGTGTCGATGCCGATGACCGATACGGTGCGGAGTCGGGCCAGGTGCGCGGCTGAGTCGACCATGCAGGGTTCCTCCATCAGAGAGCCGCAGGTGAGCGGCAAGAAGCCGGAGCCGGGGTTCTGCGGCGGGCGGCTGAGCGGTCGCCGCCGGCGGGGCCGGCGGGTGTGCCCTTGGCCGGCCCGCCGCAGTATCACCGAGCGGGGATCACACCGGGCACTGGTCGTCGAACCTGCGGATCAGCTCCGGGTACTTGCGGTCGTCGAACCTGCCGATGAAGTCGAGGGCGCCGCCGGGCAGCGGCTCGGTGTGCAACAGCCGCCCGATCAGACCGCCTCCGAGGACGCTCGCCTGCCTGTCGAGGTCGTCGACGCGGACGGCGTAGTTGGAGCCGAGATCGTCGCTCAGATACAGGGCCATCGGGCAGCGGCAGGCGCTGTTGACCTCGCCGAGGTGGTCGCGCTCGAGGAGGAAGTCGGCGATGGCGTCAGGATCGTCGGGCAGGCGCCCCAGACGGTCCCGCAGGGTGGCCTTCACCTGGTCCAGCCCCATCACCGTCCTGGTGTAGGGGGTGGCGTCCGGGGACTTCGTGGTCGTCATCGAGCAGCTCCTTTGGTGAAGAGACAGGCATGACAAGCCGCGAGAGCCCCCGTGCAGGAGAGGGCTCTCGCGGCGAACCTGAGCGAGAGATGGTCGGGGTGGTCAGGCGGCGGGGCGAATACGCCCGGCCGTGAGGTCCTCCAAGAACTGCCGCAGTTGGGCGGGGGAGGCGCTGGAGGGCTGCAGGCCCTGGTGCGCGGCGGCGAACGCGTCCCGCAGCTGCGAGGTGCGCAGGTCCGGCGCGGCGGCGACGATCTGCGTCCACAGCTGCTCGGCCTGGGCTTCCAGCGTGGTGCGGCGGGCGGTGGCGGCCTGCTCGATCTGCTGCCGGTCGGGGGCGTCTGAGACGCGCGCCTGCTGGACGATCACGACCAGTTCCTGGACCGACTGCGCGCGCTGGACTGCGGTGAGTCCTGTCGGGCCGGGGTCCCCGGTGGCCCGGGCCCCGGCGTCCGC
>JBOHBY010000029.1:0-8997 GCA_050698635.1 Spirillospora sp. | reverse complement strand
GCTGAGCATGATCGCGGCGGCGGACGAGGCGACCCGGCGGACGGCCACCGCCGCCCCCGCGTGCGCCAGCCAGCCCGTCGTCCGGGTCACGGCGGCGACCAGCGCCCCGGCTGGAGGTTCGAGCACCCGCGTCAGCACCGGCGCGAGCAGGCCGGTCGCCGCCATCAGCAGCAGCGCGACGATGGCGAGGAACGCGACCCCGACCTCACCGCCGAGATGCTGCGTGAGCGCCAGGACCCCGAACCCGCCGCCCGCCGTCACCAGCGCGAACAGCAGCCGCGGGACGGTCACGAGCCGCCGCGGCCCCGCCGTATCCCGCAGCGCCTCCGCCGGACGGATCCGCGACGCCTGCCGCACCGCCGTGAACGCCGACACCAGCGCGAGCACGAGCCCCGACCCGCCCGCGACGAGGAACGGCAGCGGCCCCGCCTGGACGGCGAACTCCGGCGGCGCGAGCCCCTGATCGGCGAGGACCGCCCGCAGCAGATGGGCCAGCGGAATGCCCAGCACATACCCGGGGACGGACGCGAGCACGGCCAGCAGCACCGCCTCGGCGGCGATCATCCGCCTGATCTGCCACGGCGTCGTCCCGATCGCCCGCAGCAGCGCGATCTCGCGGCGCCGTTGCAGGATCGACAGGCCGAGCGTCCCGCCGATGACGAACACGGCGAGGAACCCGCCGATCCCGGCCATCGGCCCGAACAGCTCCGTCGAGTACCGCAGCTTCTCGGCGGTCTCCGGCGCGCCCGCCCGCGCCCGGTCGTCGCCGGTGAGCACGTCGAGCCCGGTACCGCGCAGCTTCTCGTCCAGCGCACGGTCGGTGCCGGGTCGGCCGAGGACACCGGCGAAGTCGGCGGCGCCGCCCGTCTGCGCCAACCGTCCCGCCGTTCGCGGGGCGAAGAACAGCGCGGCCTGCGACGGCAGCACACCGCGCACCACGCCGCTGACCCGGTACCGCCGCGTCCCCTCCCGCGTGACGACCTGAACGGTGCTCCCCGGCTTGGCGCCCGATCGGCGGACGAGATCGGCGTCCAGCACGACCTCGCCGTCCGCTTGGGGGGCGCGTCCCGCGTCGAGCGCGAAGGGCGTGAGACGCGCGGCGTCCCAGGCATGCCCCCACGACGGCCCTTCGCCTTCATCACCCCCGGCGAGCGGGGCTCCACCCCGCCCAACGACCTGCGCAAAGAACGGGGAGTCGGTGATGACGGCCTCGACGCCAGGCACCGCGCGCAGCTTCGCGAGCTGGTCTGCCGTCAACCGAGGCGGCTGTTCCAGGGGGACCTTCTCCTCGTTCTCGTCCGAGCGGATGTGCAGATCGGGGTCCACGCGGACGACGGCGGCGGTAGCACCGAACCGGTCGACCTCCGGCGTCGCCAGCAGCCCCGACTGGATCATGATCACGCAGGCGGAGATGAGGGTGACGGCGACCAGCACCGCCAGGAACGAGCCCGCGAACCCGATGCGCCGGGTACGGATCGTGCGGAGCGCCAGGGAGATCATGCCGTCCTCACCCGCCCAGCCGGGTCAGCCGCGACGCGACGCGGTCGGCGGTCGGCGCGTCCATGCCCTCGACGATCGAACCGTCGGCGAGGAACAGCACCCGGTCGGCGTAGGACGCGGCGACCGGGTCGTGCGTCACCATGACCAGCGTCTGGCCGAGCGTGTCGACGACCTCCCGCAGCAGCGTCAGCACCTCCCGGCCGGTGGCCAGGTCCAGCGCCCCGGTCGGCTCGTCACCGAACACGACCGCCGGACGCGTGATCAGCGCGCGGGCGATCGCCACCCGCTGCTGCTGACCACCGGAAAGCTCGGACGGCCGATGCCCCGTCCGCTCGCCGAGGCCGACGCGGCGGACGAGCTCGTCCAGCCAAGCCCGGTCGGCGCGCCGTCCGGCCAGCCGCAGCGGCAGGACGATGTTCTGCCGCGCCGTCAGCGCCGGGACGAGGTTGAACGACTGGAACACGAACCCGACACGGTCACGGCGGAGTTTCGTCAGCCGCGACTCGCTCATGCCGGTCAGGTCGTCCCCGCCGATCGTCACCGTGCCGGACGTCGGACGGTCCAGCCCCGCCGCGCACTGGAGCAGCGTGCTCTTCCCCGAGCCGGACGGCCCCATGATCGCCGTGAAGGACCCGCCGGGCAGGTCGGCCGAGACCCCGCGCAGCGCGTCCACGGCGCTCCGGCCCCGGCCGAAGCGCCGCGTCACGGCCGCCAGCCGGATCACGGGTTCGGTCGTCGTTCGCATATCGGTCACGCCGCCAAGCCTGGCGGGCACCGGCCCCGCACCGGCACCGGGCAGTCCCCCGGATCGGTCAGGGTCACCCCTGAAGATCGATTAGGCTGTCGGGCATGCGGGTGGTGCTCGCGGAGGACAGCGTGCTCTTCCGGCAAGGGCTGGCTCGGCTGCTCACCGACGTCGGGATCACCGTGGCCGCCGAGACCGGGGACGCCGCCGCGCTGCCCGCGCTGATCGCCGCCGACCCGCCCGACGTCCTCATCGCCGACGTGCGAATGCCGCCCGGCCACGGCGCCGACGGCCTCGACGCGGCGCGGCTCGTCCGCGAGCGGCACCCGGACGTCGGCGTCCTCGTCCTGTCCCACCACATCGAGGCGCACCACGCGATCGGCCTGCTCGGCGACGACGCCCGAGGCGTCGGCTACCTGCTGAAAGACCGCGTCTCCGACGTCACCGAGCTGACCGACGCGCTGCACCGCGTCAACGCGGGCGCGGCCGTCATCGACCCGGAGGTCGTCGTCCGCCTCGTCGGCAGGCCGCCGAAGGGCGGGGCGCTCGGACGCCTCAGCGAACGCGAACGGCAGGTGCTCGGCCTGATGGCCGAGGGCCGCTCCAACCAGGCGATCGGCCATCGCCTCCACCTCAGCCCGAAGACCGTCGAGTCCCATGTGCGCGGGATCTTCGAGCGGCTCGGCCTCCCGGTAGCGGCCGACGACCACCGCCGCGTCTTGGCCGTCCTGACCTACCTACGCTCCTGAACGGGCAGTTCCGCCCTCAACGTCGTCCCCTGTCCAGGCGGGCTGTCGAGATGAAGCGTCCCATCCAGGGCGGCCACCCGGTCGGCGAGACCACGCAGGCCCGTCCCGCCACCGTCCAGGCAAGCCCCGCCGATCCCGTCGTCGCGCACGTCCAGCCGCAGCAAACCACCATCCACCCGCGCGGAAACCCTCACACCAGACGCGCCCGCATGCTTGACGACATTCGCCAGCGCTTCCGCCGCCACGAAATAGGCCGCCTGTTCGACGTCCGCGGACAGCCGTCCCTCCGGCGCCTCCACGGTCACGGGCACCGCCGCCCCCTCGGCCAGCGACCGCAGCGCCGCACCGAGCCCCGCCTCGGTCAGGATCACCGGGTGGATGCCCCCGGCGAGTTCCCGCAGCTCGGCCATAGCGTCCCGCAGACCGGCGGCGGCCTCGTCCACCAGCCCGGCGAGCTTCCCATCATCATTAACCCGAATCCGGCCCAGCGTCACCGCGAGCCCGGCGAGCCTCTGCTGCGCACCGTCGTGCAGGTTCCGCTCGATGCGCCGCCGTTCGGCATCGCCCGCCGCGACGATCCGGGCCCGCGACGCCCGGACGTCCTCCAGCCGCGCGGCCAGCTCGGCCCGCATCCGCTCGTTCTCCACCACCAGCCGCGCGATGGCCGCCGCCGACCGCACCAACACCGGATCGACGTCCAGCGCCGCGTCGTACACCAACACCGCATCACCACTGCTCAGAGACACCGACGACCGCCCCGCCCCCACCACCGGTGGACCGTCCGTCCCCCGTACCAGCCGAAGCGAAGGATCCCTGAGCACCGTCGCGAGGACGGCCTCCAGCGCCTCCGGCGTCCGGTCGACCTGCGCCGCGACCCGGGCTACCGCGACGTGATCGAGCCGGGCGCGCAGCATTCCGGCGAGCACCGCCAGCGGCCACAGCGCCAGCGCGGCCAGGGCGCCCAGGTGCAGCGTCGGTTCGGCGGACGACGCGTGGCTGCCGTCCGGCCAGATGCCCGCACCCTGCCGCATCCACATGGTCAGCACCATCACCCCGCCCGCGAGCGCCACCGGCGCGAACGTGTGCCGCCGCGGACGCGGAACCCGCACAAGCCACCGCCACACAAGCGCCCCCGCCAGGACGCCCCCGAACACCCACATATAAATCGCCACGGCGATGGCGAACGGCCGCGGCCCACCCACCGCCCACACAACAAACGAGCCCGACATCCCCCCATAAAGAAGGACGACAAGCGTCCTGCTTCGGGCCCTGCCCTCCGGGATCGCCAGCACCAGATGCGCCAGCAGCGTCAACGCCACCCACCCGAACCCGTTCCCCAGGAATTGAGTGACGCGACCGGGAACGTAGGTCAGCCCCGCCAACAGCAGGAGCAGCCCGATCCCCGCCATGAGCCCGCCGCCGTGATTTCCTGGCACCTGCGCCTGCGTGACCAACCCGGCCACAACGAACGAGCACCCGGCCACCACGCCCAGAACGAGGAGCGCCATCCCCCGCCCGGACCCACCCTCGCCCCGAAGCCCCCACACCAAATCCACCGCCGCAACCGCAACGGCCCCCGCGACAACAACCCACCACCAACCACGCACCCCACCATGATCCCCGCCAACAAGAGCAGGAAGAACACCCCGCTCCTCTACAGACCGCCCCGGCACCTACGGCGGCTTACCGATGGGCACCAGGTCGCCCAGTGCGTCGTGTTCACGCTCCCTCGCCATCGCGGCGTCGACATTTGCGAATGGCCCGCGATCGCCAACGCGCTCCAGGGAGGCGACCCAGGCCGCGAAGGCGTCACGTCCCACAACCAGCTTGGGCCCGTCCGGGTCCTTGGAATCCCGGACGCCAATGACCTCGCCCAGGTCGGCCAGTTCGACGCAGTTGTCTCCCTGCGAACTGCTGTGGCTGGACTTCTTCCACGTGACGTTCGACATTTGTTCCTCCAAGCCAGCCCTGGCCCCGTGTGGGGCCAGGGCTATGGGGAGTCAGCGCTTGAGGTCCGCCATGAAAGCGCGGAAGGTGTCGGGGGTGAGGTGCAGCTTCGGGCCGTGCGGGTCTTTGGAGTCTCGGACGCCGACGAGTCCGCCCAGGTCGGCCAGCTCGACGCAGTGGTCTCCCTGCGAACTGCTGTAGCTGCTCTTACGCCACGCGAGGCGGGGGGTCATGGCTTCCATACTTCCTCCGCGATCTCTCGGATCAGCACCGCCGACAGTTCGGCCGGAAGCGCGTAGGTGGAAATCTCCGTGAACCGCTCGTGCAGTCGCTCGATGTCGGATACTCCATCCAAGATCCTGCCGTGCGGCTCCGACACAGTGTAGGCCGTCCGGAAATTGCCGGGCAGGGTCGCGATGACGAACGCTCCGGAGTTGCCTGGGTGCGGCGCGCCGTCCGGAATTACTTGGACGGACAGCCGCTGCGATACGGCGTCAGCGAGCCGATGGAGCTGTTCGTACATCACCTCGGCGGTGCCGACCCGTGAGCGCAGCACTCGCTCCAGGAGGATGTAGAACAGCTTTGGGGGTGGCGGTTCGTTCCTGGTGAGGACGGCTTGCCGGTCGATCCGGTTTTGTATGTCCTGTTGATCGCCGTACAGCAGCACCTCGACGTAGCTCGGTGTCTGCAACAAGCCATCTATCACGAGCGGCTGATAGGACCGCAGAGTTTCGGCCTTGGCCTCGTACTCGGGCCATTTGGCGAACTGTTCGGGGAAGGCGGCGGAGCGGCCGTCGAAGAGGCCGTGGTGGAGGTGGGTGAGGGCGTCGCGGGTGTCGAGGACGCGGTCGCATTCCTCGGCGAAGACGCGGTCGCAGCCGGACTCGCCACGCTCGATCCCGCTGATGGTGGACGAGGCGAACGGGATCTGGTCGGCGAGCTGGGCGATGGACAGCCCCGCCAGCTCGCGGTAGCGGCGGACCTCGGATCCGAATAGGTGGAGCGGGCCGAGCGAGGGGGTCAGGGTCTTGGGGCGTTGCGACATGTCGTTCCTCCGATCTGCGGTGACCGAACAATGAACGCATATGCACGCAAAGTCGCAATTGTGCCGCTGACCTTGCGTTTCGCATTCGCCCAGCATCATGCCGTAGATGACGCTCTGTCACAGGCGTTCGAATATTTCTTCGAGGTGACAGTTATGTGCTCTACCCATGGGTAGGGGGTGGGGTTTTGTTCGAGCGAGCGTACTGTGCGGGCGTCTCGCCGTACTGCAATTTGAAGGTGCGGATGAAATGGCTGCTGTCGGCGAACTGCCAGTGCGCGGCCACCTCTGAGACGGTCAGGCGGCCGGAGAGTGCGAGGCGAGCCTGTTCCAGGCGTCGGCGGCGGATGTAGGCGGCCACCGACTCGTCGGCCGTGGCGAAGGCGCGGTGGAGCGTCCGGACGGAGACGTTGAGTTCGCGGGCCAGCACCGGCGGGGAGAGTTCGGGATCGGTGAGAAGGCCGTCCGCGATGTCCTGCGCGGCCCGGACCAGCGCGTGCGCCAGGGCGGGTTCGGTGTCGTCGACGCCGCGCGCCGCCACCGCTCCGGCCAGTTCGATCAGGGCGTTGTTCGCGGCCCGTATCCCGGCCGGGGACAGGTCGTCGAGCGACTCGTGGACCATCGCGGCGTGTGCCATCAGGACCCGCACCTCGGCCGCGTCGGCCGGGCCGGTGACCTTGCGGTCGCCGAGCAGCGGGCCGAGGGGCGAGGAGGGCAGGGACAGCACCCGCGCCTTCGTGTCCGGCGCCGCCACGAAGGGCATGGGACGGCCGGAGCGCCAGAGGCCGAACCGCCCGGCCGGGACGACGGTCTCACCGCGACCGCGCGTCAGGTCGAGCGTCCATCCCCCGCGCCGGACCACGTACATCCGCACCTCTTCGTGCTCGTAGCGTTCGCCCGGAGAGATGACGGCGGAAGCGCCGTGGGTGTCGGTGATCACCGCGTCCAGCACTCTGGAGGCGCGGGCCCTGGTCCGGAAGTCGCCGGTCGCGTCCAGGGTGAAGGACGGCAGCGGGAACATGCCGCCGACCTGCGACTCCCAGCCGGACCGGAAGACCTCGAAGGCGTCCCGGCCGGGGCCGAGGGCCGTGGTGTCGACCAGGAGCGACCCGCGTAAGTCGTCGGCGGGGGCCTCTTCGGCGCTCGTTGTCCATGGCATGGCGCGACCACTCTGCCATCTACTCAACGGCCGTCGGGCTCCAATGTGGCGCTGAGGTTCCGCCGGAGTGGCACAGGAGTACAAGAGTTCGGGGCGTCGCCGCGGCTAGCTTCGCCAACAGTGACTCTTGTGCAGAGAAAGGAACACCGCCTCGTGACCGGGACGCGTTTTTCGGATAAGCAGGACGTCTTTTTCGCCCATGCCCATCTGGTCGGGTCGGCGTGGTCGGAACCGGTCCGTGACGCGTTCGAGGATCGTGTCGCCGCCGTGGCCTCGGTGGGCTCCACCGGCATGGGAATGGCGACGAGCGAACTCGACGGTCTGTTGAAGGCGCACACGGCAGACGAGCTGCGGGGAATTCTCGACGCCCATGGCGTGCGGGTCCGGGAGCTTGAGATCCTGCTTGGCTGGCAGGCCGAGGACGGGAGCGAGGAGGCGGTGCAAGGGGCGGAAACCGAGAAGGCGGTCTTCCGGTACGCGGAGATGTTCGGCGCTTGCCGCGTCAAGACCATTGCCGTCATGACTCCGGACGCTGTGGTCCCGCCGCTGGATGTCCTGACGGAACGGTTCGCCGCGATGTGCGACCGGGCGGCCGAGCATGGGCTCACCGTGGCGGTGGAGCCGGTCGCGTTCCTGCCCAGGTTCGACCACGCTCTGGCCGCGGCCATGGTCATGGGCGCGGACCGGCCCAACGGCGGCGTGCTTTTCGACGCCTGGCAGACCTTCCGCGACCCGACCGGGCTGGACGCCCTGGACAAGGTCGAGGCCCGGCACATCACGCACGTGGAACTGGCCGACGGGCACGCGACGCCGGAAGGCAGCCTCCAGGAGGACTGCTTCCACAGCCGCCTCCTGCCGGGTGAGGGGGACTTCGACCTCGTCCGCTTCGTCCGGACGCTGGACGCCAAGGGCGTGGACGTCGCCGATCTCTCCATCGAGGTCCTGTCGTGGAAGCTGCGGACGCTCACTCCGCAGGAGAACGTGGAGGTGTCGGTCGCGGCCGTCCGGGACGTCCTCGCGGCGGCCCGAACGACGTTCTGAAGGGGTCTCGCGTGCACTGGTCTGGTCCGCTTGCTGGACCGGTTTCACCGAATGGCACGGTTGAAATTCGGGCCTTGCACACCCGTTGAAGTGCGGTTATGTTCCTAACAATTAGTATAGTTTCCTAATTAATGAAGGGAACTGAGTTAGCCGTGCGCACCAGACCCCCGCTCCGGAGGATCTTCGCCGGAGTCACCGCGCTTCTCCTCACCGTGGGCCTGTCCGTGGCCCTACCAGCGTCCGCCTCAGCGGCGGGCCCGACCGCAGCGTGCCGCACCGTCCAGGAATGGGGCGGCGGCGCGCAGTACACCTGCACGATCACCAATGGCGGCTCTTCCGCCACGTCCGGATGGAAAGTGGAGTTCGACCTCGCCTCCACCGTCCGGATGGGCTCGTACTGGGATGCCTCCCTCACCAGTTCGGGCGGCCACCACACCTTCACCAACCGCGACTACAACGGCACGATCTCCCCGGGCGGCGACGCCTCCTTCGGCTTCCTGGTGTCCTTCACCGGGACGCTGAGCGGCCCGGAGAACTGCAAGCTCGACGGCCAGCCGTGTGACGGCGGCCCCTCGGACGCCCCGCCGAGCCCACCCGCCAACCTGCGCACCACCGAGGTCACTCCCACCTCGGTCGCCCTCGCCTGGGACGCCGCGTCCGACGACCAGGGCGTCAAGAACTACGACGTGCTGAACGGCAGCGCCGTCGCGGCGACCGTCACCGGCACCACCGCCACCGTCAGCGGACTGACGGCCAACACGCGCTACACCTTCACCGTGCGCGCCCGCGACACCTCCGACCAGCTCTCCGAGGT
>JBOHBY010000028.1:0-3059 GCA_050698635.1 Spirillospora sp. | reverse complement strand
GCTGTAATACCACTCGCGGGACCGCCCGGAGGCGTTCAAGGCAAGGTCGACGACGCCGCGCCGGTCACCGACCACGCCGGCGACACGGCGCTGGAACGGCGGCCGCGAGAACGCAGCCGACAGCCCGGCGCCGGTGGCCTTCCCGCCCTCGTCGTCCCACACCTGGTCCGGTTTGATCCGGCGGCCGGTGTCGGACAAGTGGACGCGGGTCCCGCCGACCGCGGTGACCAGCGGGTCGGAGGCGGGCCAGGCCACGGTGGCGCGATCGTAGAACGCGGTCCCCTTCAGGTTCGGCCCGGTCGGGCCGGTGTTCCCCGACGAGGCGATCAGCGTCACCCCGCGCCGGTACGCCGCGCGCAGTGGCCCGCGCAGGGCGGTGATCAGGTGGAAGTCGCCCTCCTTCCCCGCCTGTTCGGAGAAGTTCAGCTCGTAGGCGCCCCACGACATGGTCACCGCGTCGACACGACGGATCTTGGTGACCCATCCGATCGCGCCGATCAGCTCGTCCAGGCCGACGGTGCCGCCGGTCTGGTCGACGCCGGTCTCCACCACGATGATCTTTGCGCCCGGCGCGGTGGCATGCACCGCCTGGACGTCCACGCTCGCCTCGGCCGCGCACGCCGCCTGCCCGGGATCACCGGGGTCAGCGGTCGGCACCTTGCCGTACTTCAGCACCTCCAGTTTCGCCGGGGGAAGCCCCCAGCGCCGGGAGTAGACGGCCACGTCCTCGCGCACGTGCGGGTTGTGGAAGCAGATCGGGATCGCCACGGTCGTGCCCGCGCCGACCAGGCCCCGCCGGTGAAGCCGGTCGATGCCATAGGCGCGGTTCATCTGCGGCGGCCCGTAGCAGCCGGTGGTGCCGAACTGGGCCTGGCACTGCGACGGCGGCACCGGCTCGACCGGCGTCCCAGCGGTCGGCGCGGCCGCGCGGGCGGAAGAGCGGGTGCCGGTTGAGGCCGGGTCGGGGGTGACGTCCAGCGTCAGCCGCAGGCCACCGACGGCGAACTGCTGCTCCGCGGCGACCGGGGACACGGTCGTGGGGGTGACGGCCGGGTCGCGCACCGCCTCGACGACAGGGACCGCGACCGCGCCGGCGGCCAGGACCGCCACGGCGGTCACGCTCACACGCCACTTGGGGTTTCGGATTAAGGACACAGGGTTCTTTCTGGGTTGGAGGGATCGGGCTCACCGGGCACTCGCAGGTGCGCCGGAGTCATCGAGAAGGCGGGCGCGGCACGCTTGCGGGCCGTGGCGACCACCAGGCGGATCCGCCCAGGCAGGTCGGGCCCGAGCTGGTGGAGCAGCGATTCCGGGCGCCACTGGGGGACCGACGTCACGCCCGGCTCCAGTAGGTTCCAGCCGTCGAGCAGGCCGCCGATCTCGTCCGGCTGACGCAAGACCGGCGGCGGTATCTGCCAGCGGCGGAACAGCTCGCGCAGCTCACCCTCGACCGGGTGTTCGCTGTTGGCCACCGGCGCGGTTTTGGTGGTGAGGTGGGTGAAAGCGAGGTGGCTGCGAGGCGCGACCGCATCGGCGAAGGCCCGCGTCAGGTCGCGGGCGGCGCCGGCGTCCATGGCGTCGAGAGTGTTGAGAATCAGCACACCGACCGGCTCGCGCAGGTTCAGGACCGAGGCCGCGCCGGCGAGGACGGCGGCCGGATCGGTGGCCGCGGCATCAACGTGATGGACATTCGCACCGCCCAGCTGCCCACGGGCGTGGATCATCACGAACCGGTCGCCGGTGGCGTACACCACCTGCACGCCCGGGGCGACGCGGTCCGCGACCTGGTGGACCTCATCGAGCAGGGGCAGGTCACAGCCCACGACGATGAGCTGCCGGATGCTCGCGGCGGCGACCATGTATCGCACCAGCCGCGTCCGCGCCGCCAGCCGCAGCGCCGCGATCGGCTCGACCTCGGGATGCTCCTGCGCAACGATGCCGGCGAACACCCGGTCGCCAGGCTGACCGTCCTTGCCGCCGGACAGGACATGCCACATCGCCGGCCACGACGTCTGGAAGATGGTCCTGCTGGCGGCGGTGTCGTCCTCGTAAAACGCGTGCCCGTCGAACATCGGCATGGTCACCTCCTCCCCGAAGGGGCAGGACCGCCGGGCACGACCGCGACCATCCCGACGACACGGACCGTGTCGTACACCTCGCCCTGGTAGGTGCCGTCAGGGGACCAGAGCTGCACGTCGACCAGGCCAGGCGACGGAAGGTCCCAACCGTCGGCGAGGGCCGCGATGGTTTCCTCGTCACGGAAGGTGATCGAGCTGTTGCCCCGCTCGTACGCCTTGGTCATCCCATCGACGCGTTCCGCGCTGGTCTTGGTCGCGTGCGACAGGATGACGACGCTGCCGGGCGCCAGACGCCTGCGCAGCTGCGCCATGACCGCGGCCGGGTCGTCCACGAAGTGCAAGACGGCGGCTAGAACAACGACCGCAGGTCGGCTCAGGTCGATGCGGCCGGCCAGATCGGGGTGGTGCAGGCCGGGGTTGTCGAAGATCGTGTCAAGGTCGCGGACGTCCCCCCGGAGCACACCGCCATAGCCAGGACGGAGCGCCCGCGCGTGCGCAAGCACGACCTCGTCCGGGTCGAAGGCGAGCACCATGGCGCCGGGGTCCACGTTGTGGACGCAGGTCTCCACCGAGTCCAGCGGGACGTCGTCGGTAATGCCGACACCGATGTCGAAGACCTGCCGGATGCCGAACTCGGCGACGGCCCACGCTGTGCCACGACCGGAGAACTTGAAGTTCTCCCCCGCCACGTCCGGCGCGTCCGGGGAAGTCTGGATGAGCGCCTGGGCGGTCTCCCGGTCGACCTCGGTCCAGCTCTTTCCGCCGAGCAGGTAGTTGTAGACGCGGGCTCGTGAGGCTCTGGTGAAGTCGAGGGCGAGGCCAGGCGGAATCACGACGTGGCTGCCGTGAGCTTGGCGCGCAGTCCGGCGGCCGTGCGGGTTGTGGTCATGACGGCTTCCATGTCGGCGAAGGGTGAGGGCGCGGTGCATGCGGCGGCGGGGATCCGACGGGTTGCGGTGTCCCCGCCGCCGCGGTCAAGGG
>JBOHBY010000027.1:0-1980 GCA_050698635.1 Spirillospora sp. | reverse complement strand
CGGCGGAACGCAGGGCGCGTTCGGCCGTCCCGGCGGACGCCCCGCGCGCGGACGCAAGTCGAAGCGGGCGCGTCGTCAAGAGTTCGAGAACATGCAGGCGCCCGCCGCCGGCGGCGTCTCGGCTCCGCGCGGCAACGGCAAGACCATCCGGCTGCCGCAGGGCGCGACCCTGACCGACTTCGCCGAGAAGATCGGCGCCAACCCGGCGTCGCTCGTCGCGATCATGATGCATCTCGGCAAGATGGTCACCGCCACCCAGTCCGTCGACCCCGACGACCTGATGGCGCTCGGACTCGAGCTGGACTTCGACGTCCAGGTCGTCAGCCCCGAGGACGAGGACCGCGCGCTGCTCGAGTCGTTCGACATCGAGTACGGCGAGGACGAGGGCGGCGAGGAGCACCTGCAGTCCCGTCCGCCGGTCGTCACCGTCATGGGTCACGTCGACCACGGCAAGACCAAGCTGCTGGACGCCGTCCGGCAGGCCAACGTGCAGGCGGGCGAGGCCGGCGGCATCACCCAGCACATCGGCGCCTACCAGGTCGAGACCGAGGTCGACGGCGAGGAACGCAAGATCACCTTCATCGACACCCCGGGCCACGAGGCGTTCACCGCCATGCGTGCCCGCGGCGCCGACACCACCGACCTGGTGGTGCTGGTGGTCGCCGCCGACGACGGCGTCAAGCCGCAGACCACCGAGGCGATCGACCACGCCACCGCGGCCGGGGTCCCGATCGTCGTCGCGGTCAACAAGATCGACGTCGAGGGCGCCGACCCGACCAAGGTGCGCGCGCAGCTCACCGAGTACGGGCTGGTCGCGGAGGAGTTCGGCGGCCAGACGCAGTTCGTCGACGTGTCCGCCAGGGAGCGGATCAACATCGACGGGCTGCTGGAGTCGATCGTCCTGACCGCCGACGCCGAGCTCGACCTGAAGGCCAACCCCGACATGCCCGCCCAGGGCTCGGCCATCGAGGCCCACCTCGACAAGGGCCGGGGCGCGGTGGCGTCGGTGCTGGTGCAGCGCGGCACGCTGCGGGTCGGCGACTCGATCGTCTGCGGCGTGGCGCACGGCCGCGTCCGGGCGATGCTCGACGAGAACTTCGAGCCCGTCGATGAGGCGGGTCCGTCGCGTCCGGTGCAGGTGCTCGGCCTCGCGGCCGTGCCCGGCGCGGGCGACAACTTCCTCGTCGTCGAGGACGACCGCGTCGCCCGGCAGATCGCCGACAAGCGCGTCGCGCGCAAGCGCAACGCCGAACTGCTCAAGAGCCGCAAGAGCAGCTCCCTCGAAGAGCTGTTCAAGGACCTTGAGCGCGGCGACCGGCAGGAGCTGCTGCTCATCCTCAAGGGCGATGTGTCCGGTTCCGTCGAGGCGCTGGAAGACTCTCTGCTCAAGCTCGACGTGGGCGAGGAGGTCAACCTGCGGATCATCCGACGCGGTGTAGGCGCGATCACGCAGGACGACGTCAACCTGTCGCTGGCGTCCGAGGGCGCGGTCATCATCGGCTTCAACGTGCGGCCCGAGCGCAACGCGCAGGAGCTGGCCGACCGCGAGGGCGTCGACATCCGGTACTACTCGATCATCTACCAGGCGATCGAGGAGATCGAGGCGGCCCTCAAGGGCATGCTCAAGCCGGAGTTCGAGGAGGTCCAGCTCGGCACCGCGGAGATCCGCGAGATCTTCAAGGTGCCGCGGATCGGCAGCGTCGCGGGTTCGATGGTCACCTCGGGGATCATCCAGCGCAACGCCAAGGCCCGGCTCGTCCGCGACGGCGTCGTGGTCTCCGACAACCTCACGGTGTCGTCGCTGCGCCGCTTCAAGGACGACGCGACCGAGGTCCGCGAGGGCTTCGAGTGCGGTATCGGCGTGGGCTACAACGACATCAAGCTCGGCGATGTCATCGAGTGCTTCGAGATGCGGGAGAAGCCCCGCGACTGAGGCCGTTCGACCGGGCCGCGGGGCCGTCCAGCCGGACGGTCCCGCGG
>JBOHBY010000026.1:0-2294 GCA_050698635.1 Spirillospora sp. | reverse complement strand
GGGACGAGCGGGCCCGCGGCCCGTGGCGTTTCGCGGTACCCGCCGTGGCCGCGCTCGCCGTGGTCGCGGCGCTCGCCGGGGGCGGCGCGCTGATCCCCACCCCGACGTCCGGGCGGCCCGTCACCGTCGCCGTCGTCCAGGGCAACGTGCCGCGCCTCGGCCTGGACTACCTCGGCCAGCGCAAGGCCGTCCTGAACAACCACGTCCAGGCCACCCACGAACTCGCCAGGCGGGTCCGCGCCGGCGAGCTCGCCCGGCCCGAACTGGTCGTGTGGCCCGAGAACGCCAGCGACCTGGACCCCTACGCCGAACCCGACGCCTACACCGCCATCGACGGCGCGGTGAAGGACGTCGGCGTCCCCGTCCTGGTCGGCGCGCTGACCGACACCCCCGACGGCCGCAAGGTCGAGAACCGCGGCATCGTCTGGGATCCCAAGACCGGGCCCGGCGACTACTACGTCAAGCGGCATCCCGTCCCGTTCGGGGAGTACCTGCCCTTCCGCGACGTCCTCACCAAGCTGATCACGCGGTTCGAGCGGGTCCCGCGCGACTTCGCCAAGGGCACCCGATCCGGCGTCATGCGGCTCGGCCCGGTGACCGTCGGCGACGTGAACTGCTTCGAGGTCGCCTACGACAAGGAGGTCCGCGACGTCGCGCGCGGCGACCTGCTGGTCGTGCAGACCAACAACGCCACCTACGGCCGCACCGGCCTCCCGCCGCAGCAGATCGCGATGTCCCGGCTGCGCGCCGTCGAACATGGCCGTACGATCTTGGTTGCCGCGACCAGCGGCATCAGCGCGATCGTCGCACCGGACGGCCGCATGATCGACCAGTCCCGGGAGTTCGTCCCGGACCTGCAGGTCGCGACCGTCCAGGCGCGGACGTCGCGGACGGTCTCGGACCGGCTCGGCGCCGCCCCGGACTGGGCGCTCACCGCGCTCGGGCTCGGCGCGCTCTGCGCGGCGGCATGGACGGCGGCCCGGAAGAACGAGGGGAATTGACACCGATGGAGATCCCAGCCGACCTCGGCCGGGTGCTCGTGATCATCCCGACGTACAACGAGCGGGACAACATCGAGCGCATCGCGGGCCGGGTCCGCGAGGCCGTCCCCGCGGTGGACGTCCTGGTGGTCGACGACGCCAGCCCCGACGGCACCGGCGAGGTCGCCGACGCCATGGCCGCCGCGGACGAGCAGATCAGGGTCCTGCACCGGGCGGGCAAGGACGGTCTCGGCCCCGCCTACATCGCCGGGTTCCGGTGGGCGGCCGAGCGCGGCTACGACGTCATGGTCGAGATGGACGCCGACGGCTCCCACCAGCCCGAGGAGCTGCCGCGGCTGCTGACCGCGCTGCAGGACGCCGACCTGGTCATCGGCGCCCGCTGGGTCCCCGGCGGCAAGGTCCGCAACTGGCCCAAGCGCCGCGAGGCGCTCTCGCGCGGCGCCAACACCTACGCGCGGCTGATGCTCGGCATCCCCCTGCACGACGCCACCGGCGGCTACCGCGCGTTCCGCGCCGCGACGCTCGACAAGATCGGGCTGGACGACGTCGACTCGCGCGGCTACTGCTTCCAGATCGACCTGGCGCTGCGGGCGGTGCGGCAGGGCCTGCGGGTCGTGGAGGTCCCGATCACCTTCGTCGAACGCGTCCACGGCACCAGCAAGATGAGCCGCGACGTGATGGCCGAGGCGGCGCTGCGGATCACCCAGTGGGGCGTGACGAGCCGTACCCGCGACCGCCGCCGCCGCTGACCCGTGCCCGCTGACCCGCCCGCCCAGGGCGGGACGGGAAACGTTCGGGGGCGTCCCGGCGTTGTAAGGGGTAGGGATTGACCCCGCGACCCGAAGATGGAGTCATGCTGCCGCTGCTAATGGTCCTGGCGTTCCTGGTGCTGCCCGCCGTGGAGATCTTCGCGATCATCCTGGTGGGCGGGGCGATCGGCGCCTGGCCCACGATCGGGCTGCTGGTCGCCGAGGCCGTCCTCGGCGGCTGGATCGTGCGCCGCGAGGGCCGCCGCGCGTGGCGGACCCTGGAGGAGACGCTCCGGAACGGCGTCATGCCCGAACGTGAACTCGCCGGCTCCGCCCTGGTCATGGCGGGCGGTGTGCTGCTGCTGATCCCCGGATTCGTGACCGACGTGATCGGGCTCGCGTTCCTCCTGCCGTTCACCCGGCCGCTGGTGCGGCGCGTCCTGTCCCGGTACGCGGCGCGGCGGATGCGGGCGGCCGAGGAGCGGGCGCGGACGCGCGCGGCGTTCCCGCCGGGCTTCACCGCCGGGTTCGACCCGTTCGGACG
>JBOHBY010000025.1:0-2771 GCA_050698635.1 Spirillospora sp. | reverse complement strand
GGGGGACGCGGCGCGCCTCCGCCTCCGGGTCGTCGGTCATGATCTCGGCGCGGAGCGTCTCGACCGCCGACCTCAGCACGTCGGGCCCGGCGACGTTCATCAGCAGCAGGCCGAGGTTGAGGGCCATCTGCTTGTCGGTCATCTCGCTGCCGGCGAGGGCGTCCACGGCGGTGCGCAGGTCGGCCTGGTCCTCGGCGGACACGTTCTGCAGCAGGCCGAGGCAGTAGGTCGGCAGCGCGAGCCTCGACTTGGCGAACGACACGCCCCGCATGATCTCGCCCGCCTCGTGGGCGCGGGTCTTGGCCTGCATCCGGTCGACGCCGCGGTCGGCGGCGGCGAGCAGCGAGGTCAGCAGCGTGCTCGGGCCGACGGCGACGTCCTCGTCCCCGACCCGGACGGTGAAGATCGCGCTGCGGAACACCATCATCGAGCCGAAGCTGGCGACGATCACCTGGGTGGCGGCGACGACGTCCGGGGAGTGGACGCCGAACCGCCAGTTGAACGTGTGCAGCACCAGCAGCGAGCCCGCGCCCGCTCCCCCGTTGATCGCCACGTACGCCCAGGTGCTCGGCACCCGGACGAGCGTGGTGGGCCGGTCCCGGTAGCGGCTGACGAGCTCGGCGATGCCGACCAGGCAGCTCAGCGAGACGGCGACGACATATCCGATCATCCGGGGCGGTCCTACTCCTCGGTCAGCCGTCCGGCTCGGTCAGCCTGACGATCTCGTCGATCTCGCGCTCCACGGCGACCAGGCCGCGGTCGCGCAACTCCTCCACGGCGTCGGCGACCTCCAGCATCCCGAGCCGGGTCGCGTGGTGGATCTGCTCCAGCGTCAGTGGGCCCCGCGCGGACCTCAGCTGGGCGAGCACGCGCCTGCGCGCGTCCTCCGCGCCGGGCTGCTGCTCGCCGACCGAGCCGGGTGAGCCGGACGCCCCCGGCCGCTCCCCGTGCCCGCGGTCGTACTCGCCCGTGACCGGACGGGCCGCCCCGCCACGCCCCGACGAGGTCAGGAACGCGCTCCACGGGTCCGCCGACCGGATCTCTCTCATCTCCACCGCCTGTCGCCAGCCTGATCATATGCCAGTAATCGGACGCGTCAGGGCCCGAAACCGCTCCCCGAAATGTCAGGATTCAGACCCTTCGCGGCCATCGCCGTCCGGCGGGCGGCGCGGCAGGGACCGTGCCACGATCAGCCGGTCACCGGCCCTGATCGGCGAGCAGGCCGGGTCGTCGAAGGTGAGCGCGTGGCCGTAGCGCACCACCGCGAGCACCGGTTCGCCGACCTCGCCGATGGAGTGGCCGACCTCACCCGGGCGGGAGTCGCGCTCGGCGAGGTCGAGGCCGCTGCCGTGCTCGACCAGGTCGGCGAGGACGTCACCGACGTGCGGCCTGCTCGTCGCCACCCCGAGCAGCCGACCCGCCGCCTCCGACGACGTCACGACCCGGTCGGCGCCGCTCTGCCGCAGCAGCGACGCGTTCTCCGACTCGCGCACGGCGGCCTGGATCCGGGCGGACGGGTTCAGCTCCCGCGCGGTCAGGGTGATCAGCACGGCGGTGTCGTCCCTGCTGGCGGCCACGACGATCTCCCTGGCCAGCGGCACCGCCGCCCGCCGCTGCACCACGTTGCGGGACGCGTCGCCGACGATCCCCGCGATCCCGGCGGCGGCCGCCTCCTCGACGGCCTTCGGGTCGGGGTCCACGACGACGATCGCCTCGCGTTCGACGCCGGTACGCAGCAGCGTCTCCACGGCGCTGCGGCCCTTCGTGCCGTAGCCGGCGACGACGATGTGGTCGCGCACGCGATTCCTCCAGCGGGACTGGCGCCACTCCTCGCGGGTGCGCTGGGCGAGCACCTCAAGGGTCGTGCCGACGAGGACGATGATGAACAGCACCCGGACGGGTGTGACGAAGACGATGTTGACCAGCCGCGCGGTGGAGCTGACCGGGGTGATGTCGCCGTACCCGGTGGTCGTGATGGTGACCGTGGCGTAGTAGAACGCGTCCAGCAGGGAGAGGGTGCCGCCCGCGCTGTCGCGGTAGCCGTCGCGGTCGGCGTAGACGACCGCGACCACGGCGAGTAGCAGCACGACCGCGAACGCGACCCGCTGCGTGACCGCGCGCAGCGGGCTGCGGCTGACCGAGGGCAGCAGGAGCCGCGGCGGCCGCATCGCCGCCACGGCCCGCGGGTCGTTCCTCATCGGCCGGCGGTCCCGTCAGACGTCGGTGATGCGCAGGCCCGCGTGGGCCTTGTAGCGGCGGTTGATCGAGATGAGGTTCGCGGTGAGCGCCTCGACCTGGTGGGCGTTGTGGAGCCTGCCGCCGTAGACGCCGCGCATGCCGGGGATGCGTCCGGCGAGGGCCTGGACGAGGTCGGTCGCCTCCCGGTCGTCGCCGAGGACGAGGACGTCCAGCTCCATCTCGTCCACGCCAGGGTCGAGCAGCAGTTTGGCGGAGACGTGGTGGAACGCGGCGACGACGCGGCTGCCGGTCAGGACGGCGGCGGCCTGCTGCGCGGCGCTGCCCTCCTCGACGGGCAGCGCGAACGCGCCCTTGCCCTTCTCGAAGCCGTGCGGGTTCACGCAGTCGACGACGATCTTGCCGGTGAGCTCGGCGCGCAGCGACTCCAGCGTGGCCCGGTGGCCCTCCCACGGCACCGCGACGACCACGACGTCGGAGCGTCCGGCGGCGACCGGGTTCTCCGCGCCGGAGACGGGCAGGCCGGCGTCCCGCTCGGCGGCGAGGTCGTCGGCGGCGGCCTGGGCGCGCTCGGC
>JBOHBY010000024.1:0-2347 GCA_050698635.1 Spirillospora sp. | reverse complement strand
GCCGTAGCCGCCGAGGAGCTGGACGGCGTCGGTGGTCACGTCCATCGCCACGTCGGACGCCAGCGCCTTGCACGCCGACGACACGAACGTCAGGTCGGCGAGCTTCTCGCCGTGCATCGCCCGCTCGGACTTGATCGCCGCGTGGTAGGTGAGCTGCCTGGCCCCTTCGAGCCGCATGGCCATGTCGGCGAGCATGAACTGCACGCCCTGGAAGTCGGAGATGGGCTTGCCGAACTGGCGGCGCTCCTTGACGTAGCCGAGCGCGAAGTCGAGCGCGCCCTGGGCGATGCCGAGGGCCTGGGCGGCGATGGTGATGCGGGTGTGGTCGAGGGTGGCGAGCGCCGTCTTGAAGCCGGTCCCCTCGGCGCCGATGATCCGGTCGGCGGGGATGCGGACGTCCTCCAGGATCACCTGGCGGGTCGGGGAGCCCTTGATGCCGAGCTTGCGCTCCTTCGGGCCGAAGGACACGCCGGGGTCGCCCTTCTCGACGACGAACGCGGAGATGCCGCGGGCGCCCTGCGCCGGGTCGGTGACGGCCATCACCGTGTAGAACTCCGACTCCCCCGCGTTGGTGATCCACATCTTGGTGCCGTTCAGCACCCACGCGTCGCCGTCGCGGACCGCGCGGGTCTTCATCGCCGCCGCGTCCGAGCCCGCGTCGGCCTCCGACAGCGCGTAGGAGAACATCGCCTCGCCGCGCGCGACCGGCCCCAGGTACTTCGCCTTCAGCTCCTCCGAGCCGGACAGCAGGACGGGGACGGTGCCCAGCTTGTTCACCGCCGGGATCAGCGACGACGAGGCGCACGCGCGGGCGACCTCCTCGATCACGATCACGGTGGCGAGGGCGTCGGCGCCGAGACCCCCGTACTCTTCGGGGACGTGGACGGCGTGCAGGTCGTTGGCCACCAGCGCGTCGAGCGCCTCCCGCGGGAACCGGGACTCCTCGTCCACCTCCGCCGCGAACGGAGCGATCTTCGCGTCGGCCAGCTCGCGCACCGTGCGCCGCAGCAGCTCGTGCTCCTCGGACGGCGCGTAGGCAGGGAAGTCGCTCATGATTCCTCCGCGGGGCCGCGTGCGTGACGGCCAGATTACTTTGACGGTCAATATTTGAACGCCAAAGTAATCGAGGCGGCCGCGCCGAGTCAAGGCGAGGCCGGGCGACGCACGTCACACCCGGGCGGCATCTGGACGGGCGCGCGCGGAAATGCGGGCGGTCCCGCCGGCCCCCGTCCGGGTCGGCGGGACCGTCCTTTTCCATGGCCGGTTGACCGGACAGGGCTCGAACCTGCGACCCGCTGTTCGTAAGACAGCCGCTCTACCGACTGAGCTACCGGTCATCGCCCGGAAACGCCATTTCCGGGACGCGCTGCTGGAGCAGGATTCTTGTTCCCGCCCCCGGCCGTGCATGACGTGATTCAGAGTCACGCATCCTGCCGGTTGGATGATCCAGCATTGGGTGCCCACCGGCGGGCGGTGGCGTCCGTCCGCCTGGGCACGGGAGAACCAGCCGGGGGTCGTTAGTCCCGCCGGTCCAGTCCAGAGCCGCACCCGGGAATTGAACCCGGTTCGCCTGGGTGGAAGCCAGGTGTCTCACCATTCGACCTGTGCGGCAAGGGCATCGCAGGAGCAGGGAGGGGCAGGTAGGGGCATGAAAAAGCCGCCGGGGATGTCTCCCTGGCGGCCTCCGGTGGTGCCTTTCCGGCCCTATCCAGAAGCGTCCATGGGGGTGATGCGACCGCCTTGCGTCCGTGCAGCCTGCGAGAACCGCTGCCACTGGATGCAGAACCCGGTCATATGCGGCTCCTTTCTCTGCTCTCGTCCGTTCGGCTCGTTACTCCTATGGTGCGCTATGGCCCATGGCAGGTGCAATCGCTTTTACGCGGGACCGCACCGGGCCCTGCCTGGTTCACAGGTACCGGGTGCGGCCGCCGTTGATCGGCAGGGGTCGCAGGGAGCCGGTTGACGTCAGAAGGCCCTACGGCGCGTGCGCGCCGGGCGGCGGCGCGATGGCGCCAGAAGCCGCTGGAGCACCCTGAACGGAAGGGTCACGATGCTGATGACCGCGCCCGCGACGGCACCGAGAACGCCCGCGATCGTGGCGATGATGGCGCTGAGCGCTGCACTGATGCGGCGCATTTGGATTCACTCCTTCATGTCGTCCTAAAGCGCCCCATACCCGGCCGTGACGTTTTACACGGGCTTTGCGCCGATGACGACGGTGGCGGCGAATTCCTCGGACTCGGCCACGGCGGCGGTGAGACCGGCCTGTTCGACGGCCGCGACGGCGTCCGGGATCTGGCGTTCGCTCGTCTCGAAGAGCAGGCGCCCGCCCGGCGCGAGCCAGGCC
>JBOHBY010000023.1:0-2948 GCA_050698635.1 Spirillospora sp. | reverse complement strand
GGACGGCAGCGGGTGGATCGGCGGCGTGACCGTCAGCGTGTCGGCCAGGCTGAACGAGCGGACCAGCTCCACCATCCCGAACGGGTCGGCGAGCCGGACGGTCAGCGGCCCCACGCGGAAGCGGCCGCGCACGTCCGAGCGGATCCGGTAGCCGAGTTGCCGCTTACCGTGCGACTCGATCCGGTCCAGGACGAACCGCGCCCGCCCGCCGAGCGCGTAGGGGACCCGGTCCTCCACCATCAGCAGCCCGCTCGGCATCCGCGACACGTTCTCCAGCCGCAGGTCGACGCGGGCCTCCTTGCCGACCGGCAGCCGCGCCGGGTCGAGCCGCCGCGCGCACGCCAGCCGGTACCGGGTCCGCGACACCGCGAGCGTGCACAGCAGCGGCAGCGCCAGCACCAGCACGCCGGCGCGCAGCAGGTCGCGCTCGCCGAGGACGAACGCGCACACGATCGCGGTCGCGCCGGCGGCCACGAAGGACCGCCCGCGCGTGGTCAGGCCGGCAAGCGCGCGTCTCAACGGTCACTTCCCGTGGGAGGGCACCGGCAGCCGCTTCACCAGGTCCGCGACGACCTGCTCCGGACGGCGCCGGTCGACCTGCGCCTCCGCGGTCGGCAGCAGCCGGTGCGCGAGGACGGGGACGGCGAGGTCCTGGACGTCGTCGGGGACGACGTAGTCGCGGTCGTCCAGCGCCGCGTACGCCCGCGCCGCCCGGACCAGGTGCAGCGTCGCCCGCGGCGAGGCGCCGAGCCGCAGTTCGGGATGGCCGCGGGTCGCGGCGACGAGTTCGATGGCGTACTGCCGCACCGCCGCGGACACGTGCTGGCGGCGCACCACCTCGATCAGGTCGCGGACGTCGGCGGCGTGCGCGACGGGCGTGAGCCGGTCGAGCGGCGAGGACTCCCCGTGCGTCTCCAGCATCTCCAGCTCGGCCGCCGGGTCGGGGTAGCCCATCGAGATGCGGGCGGTGAACCGGTCGCGCTGCGCCTCCGGCAGGGGATAGGTGCCCTCCATCTCCACCGGGTTCTGCGTGGAGATCACCATGAACGGCGGTTCGAGCGTGTAGGTGGTGCCGTCGACCGTGACCTGGTGCTCCTCCATGCACTCCAGCAGCGCGGACTGCGTCTTCGGGGACGCGCGGTTGATCTCGTCGCCGACGACGATGTTGGCGAACACCGGACCCGGCTTGAACTCGAACTCGCGCAGCTCCTGGTTGTAGGCGCTGACACCGGTGATGTCGCTGGGCAGCAGGTCGGGGGTGAACTGGACGCGCCGCACCGAGCAGTCGACCGAGCGGGCCAGCGCCTTGGCGAGCATCGTCTTGCCGACGCCGGGGACGTCCTCGATCAATAGGTGCCCCTCCGCGAGCAGCACCGTCAGCGCGAGCCGCACCGCCGAGGGCTTGCCCTCGATCACCGACTCGACCGCGTCCCGGATCTTGTTCGCGATCTGCGCGAGGCCGTCGAGTCCGGGACCCGTGGACCCCCTGGCGCCGTGCCGGGCCGGGTGGGATGCCGGGGGGTCGGTCTCCATGAACGACTCGCCGTGCGTTCCTACTGCCACCAAACCCTCCTCAGCCGTCCGGCCGCGCGATGTGCTCGGCCCCGCATTCGGAGCCCGGTCCTTTGACGCGCCGGTGCGGCGCTCTATGCGTCCGCCCAAACGACAGTACGTCGTCGGGCGCCGCGCCGCGATGTTCACGGTGAACGCGAGCCCATTGTGCTCCACGTGATCGGCGTCCTCACCCCCGGCGGCGCGCCACTTCACTCCACCCGGCCACTCGCGTGCCCCCCGGCCCTTCGGCCGGAACGGTCGGGGCGACATTTCCCGCGCCGCGGCACGCGGAGGGCGCGCCACGCGCCCCCACCCGACCCCACCCCCTCTGAACTGGGGATTCGTCCGCCCAAACGGCCTCTGGAACGTGTTTTTATTGTTGACGGTGGGGAAGAGTGGAGTAGAGTGGGGCGCCGTGGGGAGCAGGTGCGCCCCATGCGGCGCGGGGAGGTGGGGCCGGTGTTCCTCGGCACCCATTCGCCGCGCCTCGACGACAAGGGACGGCTGTTCCTGCCGGCGAAATATCGCGAGGAGCTGTCGGGGGGATTGGTGATCACGAAGGGCCAGGAGCGCTGCCTGTACGTCTTCCCCATGGCGGAGTTCCAGCGGATAACCGAGGCTCTGCGTGCCGCACCGGTCACCGAGAAGGCCGTGCGCGGCTACAGCCGGGTCTTCTTCGCCAGTGCTTCCGACGAGGTCCCGGACAAGCAGGGCCGCGTCACCCTACCTCCACCTCTCCGCAAGTACGCGGGCCTCACCCGCGACTGCACGGTCATCGGCGCCAACACGCGACTCGAGATCTGGGACGCGCAGGCGTGGGAGACCTACCTGGAGCAGGAGGAGGAGACGTTCTCCGACGTCTCGCAGGAGGTGTTGCCAGGGATCCTCTGAGATACGACTCGTCGGTCCGATGACCGGCTATGGCCCACGTTCGGCCAGGTCTCCACCCGCTCTCCTAGCCAGCTGGCGCAGCTTCCCCGGCGCCAGACGGCGACTCCCGCGCAACCACGCGGTGTCTTCCCAAGGGCAGCGGATGGGGACCTGGCCGGGCGAGGCCGCCGCCGGGGGGTTTCGGTCATCCAATTCGCCGAACGGAATTCGTCCGTTGAATGGCGGTGGGTGGGGGCTGAAGGACGGTCGGCGACGCCACGCAGTCCGCGAGCGAGTGGCAGCACAGGGGGTGAACCATGGACGTGGGAGACCACGCGGCCAAGTCCGGTCACGTACCGGTCATGCTCGATCGCGTCCTGACAGTTCTCGCCCCCGCGTTCGCCTTCGCCGCGGACCACACCACCGGACGCGACACCACCGGACGCGACCCCGTCGACCCCGTCTACCTCGATGCCACGCTCGGCATGGGCGGCCACGCCGAGGCGATGCTGCGGGCCGTCCCG
>JBOHBY010000022.1:0-8119 GCA_050698635.1 Spirillospora sp. | reverse complement strand
CGGGACGGCCCGGACCGGGCGACAGGACGACCAGGCCCGGCGCGTGCTCGTCCAGCATCCGCACCGGGAACCCGTGCCGGAGCGTGACGACGTCGGCGCCCTCCTGGCGGAAGTAGTCCGCGAGGGTGTTGACGAACGAGTCCTCGTAGTCGACGAGCAGCACCTTCACGCCGTCCCCCGGACGCTCCGCCCGCGGCTCCTCCGCCCGCGCGGCTCCGGCTCCGGCGTCCTGGGAGTCGGCGAGCGCGCCGAGCAGCGCGCTGGCCTTGAGGTGCGTCTCGCGCTCCTCCTCGTCGGGGTCGGAGTCGTACAGCAGCGTCGCCCCGGCCCGGACGGTCGCGACGCCGTCGCGGATCTGCGCCGTCCGCAGCGTCAGGCCCGTGTTCATCGACCCGTCGAACCCGATGCAGCCGACGGCGCCGCCGTACCAGCGGCGGGGCGACTCCTCGTGGTCCTCGATGAACTGCATCGCCCACGCCTTCGGCGCGCCGGTGACGGTGACCGCCCACATGTGGGTGAGGAACGCGTCGAGCGCGTCGAACCCGGGGCGCAGCCGCCCCTCGATGTGGTCGACGGTGTGGATCAGCCGCGAGTAGATCTCGATCTGCCGGCGGCCGAGGACGCGCACGCTGCCGGGCACGCAGATCCGCGACTTGTCGTTGCGGTCCACGTCGGTGCACATGGTCAGCTCGGACTCGTCCTTGGTGGACGACAGGATCGTGCGGATCTGCTCGGCGTCCTCCAGCGCGTCGCCGCCGCGCTTGATCGTCCCGGCGATCGGGCACGTCTCGACGCGGTCGCCGCTCACCCGGACGAACATCTCCGGCGACGCGCCTACCAGGAACTCGCCGTCGCCCAGGTTGAACATGAACTCGTACGGCGCCGGATTGGTCTCGCGGAGCCGCTCGAAGAACGCGGCGGGCGCGTCGCACCGTCCGTACATGGCGTGCCCCGGCGTCACCTCGAACAGGTCGCCGCGGATGAACTTGTGCTTGGCGTCCCGCACCATCTGCGCGTAGACGCCGGGCACGGGCTGCGGCGGAAGCTCCGCGCGCGCGGGGACGGGCGTCGGCTCGGTGGCGCGCGCCAGCCCGGCGGTGCTCGCCCCGTCGACCTCGAAGTCGTAGGACAGCCGGTGCGAGGTCTCGCGCTTGCGGTCGACGACGACGAGTTCGTCGGGCAGGTGCAGGACGAGGTCGCGCTGGTCGTCCGGACGCTCCAGCCGCGTCCGCAGCGGCTCGAACTGGAGCGACAGGTCGTACCCGAACGCCCCGTACAGGCCGAGGTGCGGGTCGTCGCAGCCGAACAGCTCGACGACGGCGCGCAGCGCGGTGAACACGGTCGGCTGGCGGCTGCGCTCCTCCTCGGTGAAGAACTCCTCCGACGGCGGGACGAACACGGCGAAGACGCCGGAGTCGTCGGCCCGCACCTCGCCGGTGTCGCGGAGCACGGCCGCCACGGCGGGCAGGACGACGCGTCCCCGCTCGTTGAGGGCGCGCACGGTGACCGTCCGGCCGCGCGCGACGATCTCCGCGCACGGGTCGGCGTAGGCCATGTGCCAGCGGCTGTAGCGGCCCGGATACTCCATCCCGGAGCTGAGCACGCCGCCGCGCCGCTCCCCCACGGCGGCGACGAGGGTGTTCAGCACGTCGGACTTGCGCTCGGAGTCGACCGGGGTGGCGGTACGGGTCACCCGTACGCCCCCGGCCGTGACGAACTCGCTGGTCAGCGGCTGTTGTGAGACGGTCTCCACCGCGGTGGCCCCTCGTGTCGGGTCCTCACCAGGCGGAAAGAGGAAACGACCGCCGGTGAGGACGGTCGCCTGTTCGATGCGTGCACGAACCTGCGCCGCCTAGCGGCGCCACCACCACTGGGAGGCTGCGGTTCGCATGCCGCGAGGCTACCATGGGGACGACCGAAAGGGATCACTTACCGACCGGGGAAGGGCGCCATGACCAGGCAGAACACCGAGTTCGAACTGCGCGGCGTCAACCATCTCGCGCTCGTGTGCAGCGACATGAGGCAGACGGTCGACTTCTACCAGGGCGTCCTCGGCATGCCGCTGATCAAGACGATCGAGCTGCCGCTCGGCTGGGGGCAGCACTTCTTCTTCGACTGCGGCGGCGGAAACGCCCTCGCGTTCTTCTGGTTCCCGGACGCGCCCGATCCCGTCCCCGGCGTGTCCGCGCCGAAGGACCTGCCCGAGCGCGGCGAGCTGCTGTCGGCCGTGGGCTCGATGAACCACGTCGCGTTCGACGTCCCGCCCGAGCGGATCGAGGAGTACCGCGACCGGCTGATCGCCAAGGGCGTCGAGGTCGGCGTGCTGCTCAACCACGACGACAGCGAGTTCGGCATCGCGCCGGAGAACCACGAGGGCGTGTTCGTGCGCTCCGTCTACTTCAAGGACCCCGACGGGATCCTGGTCGAGTTCGCCGCCTGGACCCGGGAGCTGGACCGGCCGGACGACGTCCGGCACGAGCCGCGGACCGCCGCCGACCGCACCTCCTGACCGCCATCCGGGTAGCCCTGACCTCGCCTTTCTTGGTGGAACGGTCCGCCCAGTCGTGCCGTGACCGAGATCACACCGTGATCATCCGGCGTGTACTCTCACCCGGCCGCACTCTCCGGCACTGCACGGTCACGCGATCCGACGGCCGTGCCAGCGACGCACGACGAGGAGGACCTCTTGGCTCCCGAGAACTCGAAGGACCCGGAACCGAAGGACCCGGACGCGCCGGACGCGCCACCGCCACCGCCACCGCCGTCCGGCGGCCGCTCCGACCGGAGCCCCTGGAACTGGCTGCTGGTCGTCCCGGTGGCGGTGCCGCTGATGACGTTCCTCTACAACAGCGACGAACCCCGCCTGGCGGGCTTCCCCGCCTTCTACTGGATCCAGCTCTCCTTCATCCTGCTCGGCGTGGCCGGCACGCTCGTCGTCTACCGGCTGACCAGGAAGGGGGGCTGAGCGATGGCGAGCGACCACGTCACCGAGATCGTCATCTTCTCGCTGTTCTTCCTGGGAGTCAGCGGGATGGGCTTCGTCGCGGCGCGCTGGCGCCGGGCCGAGACCCTGGACAACCTGGACGAGTGGGGCCTCGGCGGACGCAGCTTCGGCAGCTGGGTCACCTGGTTCCTGATCGGCGGCGACCTCTACACCGCGTACACGTTCGTCGCCGTCCCGGCGCTGGTGTTCGGCGCGGGCGCGGCGGGGTTCTTCGCCGTGCCGTACACGGTCGTCGTGTACCCGCTGGTGTTCCTGTTCCTCATCCGGCTCTGGTCGGTGTCGCACGTGCACGGGTTCGTGACGCCGGCCGACTTCGTCCGGGCCCGGTTCGGGTCGCCGACGCTGGCGCTGCTGGTCGCGATCACCGGCATCGCGGCGACGATGCCCTACATCGCGCTGCAGCTGGTCGGCATCGAGGCGGTGCTGAAGACGATGGGCGTGCACGGACACTGGCCGATCATCATCGCGTTCGTGATCCTCGCGGCCTACACCTACCAGTCCGGGCTGCGCGCGCCGGCGCTGATCGCGTTCGTCAAGGACGTGCTGATCTACCTGGTGATCATCGTGGCGGTGCTTTACATCCCGGCGAAGCTCGGCGGCTGGGGCGACGTGTTCGGCGCGGCGAAGGCCAAGTTCGACGCGACGCCCGCGCCCACCGACGGGATCACGATCGCCGGCAGCGGCCAGCTGAACTACGCGATGCTGGCGCTCGGCTCGGCGATGGCGCTGTTCCTGTACCCGCACAGCGTCACCGGCGTGCTCGCCGCCCGCGACCGCAACACGATCAAGCGGAACATGGCGGCGCTGCCCGCCTACAGCCTCGTCCTCGGCCTGATCGCGCTGCTCGGCTACATGGCCATCGCCGCGGGCGTCACACCGGTCGCGACCGACGGCAAGCCCGACACGAACACGGCCGTCCCGGTGCTGTTCGACCAGATGTTCCCCGACTGGTTCGCCGGGGTGGCGTTCGCCGCCGTGGGCATCGGCGCGCTGGTCCCGGCCGCGATCATGTCGATCGCGGCGGCCAACCTGTTCACCCGCAACATCTACCGGGAGTACATCAGGCGGGACGCCACCGAGAAGCAGGAGGCCACGGTCAGCAAGCTGGTGTCGCTGGTCGTCAAGGCGGGCGCGGTGCTGTGCATCCTCGCGCTCGACCCGCAGTTCTCCATCGACCTCCAGCTGATCGGCGGCGTGATCATCCTGCAGACGCTGCCGTCGGTGGCGCTCGGCCTGATGACGCGCTGGTTCCACCGGGGCGCGCTCATCGCTGGCTGGTTCGGCGGGATGGCGGCCGGGCTGTGGATGCTGTACCAGATCCCGAACCCGGCGAAGGGCAAGGAGCACTTCGGCGGCTCGGCCTACGCGCTGAACGACCTCGGCTTCGACACCGACATGACGGTGTACGCCGGGATGCTGGCGCTGGCCGTGAACGTCGTCGTCGCGGTCGCCGGCACCGTGGTGTGCCGGGCCGCCGGGCTGGCGGACGGCGCGGACGCGACCCGCACGTCCGACTACTTCGCCGACCAGGGCGACCCGAAGGTCACGAAGGCGGAGGAGGGCGACCTGGCGGCGACCACCTGACGGGCGTGCGTCCGCCGTTCATCGCGGGGATGAACGGCGGACGGCGCGCGGGTGAATCCGGCGCGGGCTGACCGGTGATCGAACACTCCGGGGAACGTCCCCGTCAAGATCCAATGCTTGTCCGGAGGCGGCCACCGGCACTGCCTGCGGCTTCATGAACGGCCAGGTCAGAGCCCGGGATCTCGGCAAACTATTAGGATAGTTTCCTATTTATGCCGAAAAGACCAGCGGCCGTTTTGACGGCCGCCGCGCTCACCGCGGCCCTTGTGACGGCCGTCCCCTCAAGCGCGGCGTCGGCGGCCTGCACCCCTGACCCCCGCGATCTGATGGTCACCTACCAGCCGGTCGACCACACCGTCGCCGACGCGAGATACCACCTCGCGCGGCTCACCATCGACAACAACGACAGCAGCTGCTCGCTGAGCAACGCCGGATGGGCGATGTACTTCAGCGGCGTGCGGCAGCCCACCGCCGTCCTCCCGGGCGAGGTCGGCGACATCGGCCGCAAGCAGCTCAACGACCAGGGCCTGGCCGTGGCCCGCGCGGACACCGCGCAGAGCGGCGACTTCTACTCCCTCAAACCCCTGGAGGGATTCGCCGAGATCGGCCCCGGCGAGCGCCGGGAGATCGACATCAACTTCGAGGTCTGGGCGATCCACAAGTCGGACGCGCCCAGCGGATGGACGATCGCGTTCGGCGGCGGGAAGCCCGCGTGGGTGCCCGCCAAGTCCCTGCTCGACCCGACCGACCCGAAGCAGACCAAGGCGTTCTCCGGCGACAAGCGTCCCGTCGAGACGGCGGCGACCCGGTACGCCGACAACACCTCGCCCCGGCTCGACCTCACGCTCCAGCAGAGCATCGTCCCGCAGCCGCTGTCGGCGAAGGCGTCCGGCGGCACCGTCGCGATCGGCGGCGGGTCGCGCGTCTCCGCGCCGCGCGAGCTCAGCCGCGAGGCAGGGTACCTGCGCTCCGCGCTGGGCGACGTCGCGCGCGGGCGCGGCGCGCCGATCTCGCTGAGCGTCGACCCGCGCCTGGACGTCGACGGCGACGGCAAGGCCGACCCCGAGGGCTACACGCTCAGCACGACCGGGCACGGCGTCCGGATCGTCGGCACCGACCGGGCCGGGGTGCTGTACGGCATCCAGACGCTGCGTCAGCTGATCCCGGCCGGCGGCTACAAGGCCGCGGCGAGCGGCCGTCCCGCGCGGAGCGTGAGCGTCCCCCGCGCCGAGATCGCCGACGCACCGCTGTTCGGGTACCGGGGCCTGCAGATCGATGTGGGCCGCCACTTCGAGACCAAGCAGACCGTCCAGAAGTTCCTCGACCTGATGAGCTTCACCAAGCTCAACAAGCTGCACCTCGGGCTGACCAACGACGAGGGCTGGCGGCTGGAGATCCCCGGGCTGCCCGAGCTGACCGAGTTCGGCTCCAAGCGCGGGCTCGACCTGGACGAGAAG
Source organism: Spirillospora sp. (assembly GCA_050698635.1). Classification (GTDB taxonomy): domain Bacteria; phylum Actinomycetota; class Actinomycetes; order Streptosporangiales; family Streptosporangiaceae; genus Spirillospora. The sequence continues at coordinate 2,074 of JBOHBY010000022.1, read as the reverse complement.
GGCTCGCTGCACCAGGGCATGGGGTCGGTGAACGACCTCGGCGGCGGTGACGGCGTGTCCGGCAAGGCGCGCGACGAGACCGAGGCCAACCTCGGGCGCGGGCCCGCCTACCAGGGGTTCGAGCAGAACACCGTGAACTTCGTCGGCAAGGGCAGCGGCCACTACTCCGTCGCCGACTTCGAGGAGATCCTGCGGTACGCCGCCGAGCGGCACATCGAGGTGATCCCCGAGCTCAACTTCCCGGCGCACGCGCGCGCGGCCGTCCAGTCGATGGAGCGCCGCGTCCAGCGGACGAACGACGGCACGTACCGGCTGCTCGACCCGGACGACACCAGCGACCACACGAGCGTCCAGTACTACACCGACAACCTCGCGAACCCCTGCCTGAGCACCACGTACACGTTCCTGGACAAGGTCGTGTCCGAGGTCGCGAAGATGTACGAGCGGGCGGACGTCCCGTTCAACCGGCTCAACCTCGGCGGCGACGAGCCGCCGGGACCGCCGGAGGGCTGGTGGTCCGGTTCGCCGGCGTGCAAGAAGAACCCCGACACCGCCGGCAAGTCCGGTGAGGAACTGAAGCACCTGTTCTTCACCCGCTGGAACGACATCGCGCAGAAGTACGCGACCAGCACGGCCGGGTGGGAGGACATCACCGACCCGACCCAGGCCTTCCGCCTCAAGGGCTTCGCCCCGCTGCCCTGGCAGAACGTGTGGGGCTGGGGACGCGAGGACTGGGCGTACCGGTTCGCCAACGAGGGCACCCCGGTGATCCTCGCCCACGCGACGAACCTCTACATGGACCTCGCCTACAACAAGGACCCGGACGAGCCCGGCTACTACTGGGCCGCCCTCGTCGACGAGAAGAGCACGTTCACCTACCAGCCGTACAACGTGTACGCGAACGCGACCGTGGACCGCTGGGGCAACCCGATCCAGCCGAACCCGTCCTGGACGAAGCTCACCCCCGAGGGCAAGAAGAACATCCTCGGCCTGGAGGCCCAGCTGTGGGCCGAGAACGGCAAGGCCCCCGGGATCCGCGAGTACCAGGCGTTCCCCAAGCTCCTCGGCGCGGCCGAGCGGGCGTGGAACCGCAACACCCCGGCACCGGACAAGATGGCCGAGGCGTGGAACGTCTTCAACAACACGCTCGGCCAGAAGACGTTCCCGCTGCTGTCGTTCTACGAGCCGGTGGGGCTCGGCGGTAAGGGCGTGAACTACCGCGTCCCGCTGCCGGGGGCGCAGGTCTCCGGCGGGACGCTGTCGGCGAACGTCCGCAACCCCGGCATGGCGATCGAGTACTCGACCGACGGCCGGACCTGGCATCCGTACCGCGGGCCGGTGAAGGCCGGCGACGTCGTGCTGACCCGCACCCGCAGCGCGGACGGGCGCACCAGCCGCATCTCGCCGGTCGGTGTCACCAACTGGCAGGGCAGCGCGTCCTACGAGCCCGGCGCTCTGGTACGGCACCAGGGCGAGCTGTTCCGGGCGACGAAGGCGGGCAGCGGCAAGGAGCCCGGCCGTACCGGCGGCTACTGGGCGCTGCTCCAGTAACCCCGGCCCCCACACGGCAACGGCCCGGTCGGCTACGCGTTTCGCGGACGGCCGGGCCGTTCCGGCTTCCGGGCCTGGGCCGGGGTCAGGCGCGGCCGTACTCGTCTTCGAGACGCTCGATGTCGTCCTCGTCGAAGTGCCCGAACGCGATCTCCATGACGCGGACCGGCGGGCCGGCGGAGCCGAGCCGGTGCGTGTCGCCCGCCCGGATCAGGATCCGCTCCCCCACCTCGGGCAGGACGCGGCGCCCCGCCACCTCGAACACGGCGCCGGGATCGAGCGCCACCCACAGCTCGTCGCGGTCGCGGTGCCGCTGCAGGCTGAGCCGCTGCCCCGCCGCCACGTGAATGATCTTCACGGTGGACGGCTCGTTGAGCGTGAAGCGCTCGAAGCTCCCCCAGGGCCGCCGCTCGGTCTCCACGGCGGGCTCGGGCCGCCCGTCGGTCTCGGGTCCCGCGTCGGTCTCGGGTCGCTCGGGGGCCTCGGGTCGCGCGTCGGTCTGCGGGCGTGCGTCGGTCTGCAC
>JBOHBY010000021.1:0-3605 GCA_050698635.1 Spirillospora sp. | reverse complement strand
GCTCATGCGCGCGGACGCGCCACGCGTCAACGACGAGGTCCTGCACCGGTTCCTCGTCTGGTGCGCGGTCGACGCCGGGCTGCCCGTGCAGTTCCACGTCGGCTACGGCGACGTGGACGCCGACCTGCGCCGCGGCGACCCGCTGCTGCTCATCGACCTGCTGCGCGCCATGGGCCCGGCCCCCGCGATGCTGCTGCACAACTACCCGTTCCACCGGCAGGCGGGCTACCTCGCCCAGGTCCTCCCGAACGTGTACGTCGACGCGGGCCTGGCCACGCACAACCTCGGCCACCGCGCCCCCGCGCTCATAGCCGAACTCCTGGAATTGGCGCCGTTCGGGAAGGTGCTTTACTCGTCGGACGCGTTCGGGCTCGCCGAGCTGTACCACCTGGGCGCGCTGCTGTTCCGGCGCGGCCTCGCGGGCTTCCTCGCCGGGGGAGCCGACGACGGCGCCTGGACGGCCGCGGACGCCGAACGCGTCGCCGGTCTGGTCGCGTCCGGAAACGCCCGCCGCGTGTACCGGATCTGAAGGAGGGGGATGTGCCATGGCCGGACGTGAACGGCTGCTCGTCATCGGGGGCGACGCCGCGGGGATGAGCGCCGCGTCCCAGGCCCGCAGGCGCCGCGGGCCGGACGACCTGGAGATCCTCGTCGTCGAACGCGGGAACCACGCGTCCTATTCGGCGTGCGGGATCCCGTACTACGTCGGCGGCGTGGTCGAGGAGCTCGACAGCCTCATCGCCCGCACCCCGGCCGAGTTCCGCGACCGCGACATCGACCTGCGGCTGCGGACGGAGGCCGTCGAGATCGACACGGCGGGCGGCCGGGTCCGCGTCCGCGACGCGGGCGGTGACCGCTGGGAGTCCTACGACCAGCTCATGGTCGCGACCGGCGCCGTGCCGAAGCGGCCGCGCCTGCCCGGAGCCGACGCCAAGAACATCCACGGCGTGCAGATCCTCGACGACGGGATCGGCATCCGCCGCGTCCTCGAACAGGACAAGCCGCGTCGCGCGGTCGTCGTGGGCGGCGGCTACATCGGGCTGGAGATGGCCGAGGCGATGGTGATGCGCGGCCTGGAGGTGTCCATCGTGGACGCCGCCGACCAGCCCATGCGCACCCTCGACCCGGACATGGGCGCGATCATCGCCGACGCGATCCGCGGCATCGGCGTCGAACTGTCGCTGGGGGAGCGGGTCGAGGGCTTCGACACGTCCGCGGACGGGCACGTCACCGCCGTCCGCACCGCGGGCCGCGCCCTGCCCGCCGACCTCGTCGTCCTCGGGCTCGGCGTGCGGCCGAACGGCGACCTGGCCCGCGCCGCCGGGATCGAGACCGGCACCACCGGCGGCGTCGTCACCGACCGGCGGATGCGCACCCGCACCGAACGGGTCTGGGCCGCGGGCGACTGCGTCGAGACCCGCCACCTCGTCTCCGGCGGGCCCGTCGCGATCGCGCTCGGCACGCACGCCAACAAGCAGGGCCGCGTCGCCGGGATCAACCTCGGCGGCGGCTACGCGACGTTCCCCGGCGTCGTCGGCACCGCCGTGTCCAAGATCTGCCGGGTCGAGGTCGCGCGGACCGGGCTGAACGAGCGCGAGGCGGCCGCCGCCGGGTTCGAGGCGCTGAGCGTGGTCGTCGAGTCGACGACCCGCGCCGGCTACCACCCAGGCGCCGCCCCGATGCGGACCAAGCTGATCGCCGAGCGCCGCTCAGGACGGCTGCTCGGTGCGCAGATCGTCGGTGAGGAGAACGCCGCCAAGCGCGTCGACGGCCTCGCCATAGCGCTGTGGAACGGCATGACGGTCGAGGAGATGACGGGCCTGGACCTCGGCTACGCGCCGCCGTTCGCGCCCGTCTGGGACCCGGTGCTGATCGCCGCCCGCAAGGCCGCCGAGGCCGTGGAGCGCGACATGTCCCGATGAGACGTTTCTGTCGGTGATCTCCCTTACCGTGTGGCCCCATGATTTGGGAGATGCCAGCCGCGTGGAAGCGCGCCGTCCATCCGCGCCGTGACCGTCCATGCCCGTGGCCGGCGACGCGGGTCGAGGAGTCCGAGGCCGCGAAGGCGCGGGCGCTGATGGACGCCGCCGGGCCCGTGATCGAGGAGGTCCTCGGGTTGCCCGGCACGGTGCCCGAGCTCGCCGAGCACGCCCGCGCCCACCTGCGCGGCGAGGCCGACCCGCTGGGCGCGGCGATCGTCGCCAGCGTCAGCGACTCCGAGAACCCGGCGCGCCGCGGGACGGCCCCGTACACCGACGCCTGGACGGCCGACCACGGGCTCCCGTTCGCCGCGTCCGCCTATGTGGAGCTGAGCCGGATCACGGCCCACTGCACCTACTTCGGCGGCGACAAGACCTGGACCGGCGTCCGGGAGCGGCGGCCCAACGAGCTCGCCTGGGCGTGGTGGAACACCACGTCCAGTGGCCGCCACCTGCGGGCCCTTCTCGCCTCCGCCGACGACGAAAGCTACCGCGAGGCCGTTGAGACCCTTGCGAGGCATCGCGTCACACCCGTCCAGAAGATGGTCGTCTCCTACCTGGTGCCGACCCGCGACGACTGGGTCGACGAGGTCTGCGCCCTGGCGCCGGGATCGTCCGACGCCGAAGGCCCCCTGCGATGGATGCTGCTCTGCTCCCTCGGCACGGCGCACCAGGTGGAGACGCTCGGCCTTCCGTTCGTCCCCGGCGGCGCGGTGATCGAGGTCATCGCGACGGTGGTCGACGCGACCGGCCCGGCGGGCGCGGTACCGCCGCTCGCCGGGGCGCTGGACGAGACCGGCATCGCCGACCACACGCGGCTGCTGCTGGACGTTCTCGCCACGCTGCCCGCCGACGAGGCGTTCCAGGTCCTGCTCGACCGGCTCGGCCGCAGGTACGTCCCGGTGGCCGCGTCCGCCGCCGCCGACGCGTTCCCGGCACGGGCGATCCGGCTGCTCGCGAGTTCGGCCGCCGCCGATCTGCCCGGCACCGCGGAGCTGCTCAGGGTGCAGGTGATCACCCGTCCCGAGCTGGTCGACGAGCTGCTGCCCGGCCTCCCTGACGAGTCGCGCGCGGTGATCGAGACGCTCCGCGAGTCGGCCGTCCGGGCACCGGAACCGCCACCGGGGACGCTGCCGCCGCTCCTCACCGAACCGCCCTGGACCCGCCCCCGCACCCAGCGCGAACCCGTCGTCATCAAAGACCTGCCCTATCCCGGCACGCGCTCCATCGCCTGGGAGCCCGGCGAACGCGACGCCTGGAACGTCGACCTGCCCCACTGGTGGCGCCGGGTAGAGCGGTTGGACTGGGAGACCCAGGTCGCGAGGTTCCAAAAGGGCGAACCGTCGTCGCGCGATCACCTCCACCTGTTCGTCGAAGGCCCCGAGGAACTGGTGCGTCCGCTGCTCGCCGGCTGGGAGCCGTCCAGGTTCTGGGACGTCGAGGTGGGGATGCCGGTCATCGTCTCGCGCTTCGGGCTGGACGCCCTGGAGGTCGCCGTCCGCGCGGCACGCCAGAACCCCGCCAAGGGCGCTGAGGTGCTCCTGCCGTACCTGAGCGACGAGATCGTCCTGCTGATGGCGGACTGGCTGCACCGGCTCAAGCAGGCGGGCGCGACCGCGCGTGGCT
>JBOHBY010000020.1:0-8883 GCA_050698635.1 Spirillospora sp. | reverse complement strand
CGCTCAATGATGCGCCACGAAGAGAATGAACAATTTCATAGACATGCGCGCTCGGTGAGTGCATGATGGCTCCGAGTCACGCGGTCGAAGGTCTGGGAAGCCTCTTGATCGCGTGGGTGAGGCGGTCTTGGACCGGTGGTGCCACACCGGTCCAAGACCTTGATCGGACATAGGAGGTCCGACCCATGCACGATCCTATGGACTCGCCGCGTGAGCAGGCGAAGGTTGCGGGGAGACCGGCTGATATCAAGGCCGGTGGCGCGTGTGCGTTTCAGCTTTCGCAGGACGCGACGTGCGCTTTCCGGGCGCGGTCGCTGCTGGCGGTGACCATGCGCGAGCTCGGGTTCGTGCGGGAGCTGATCGAGGACGCCCAGCTCGCCGTGTCCGAGCTGGCCACCAACGTCCACGCGCTCCAGCTGCGCGCGGGTGCGGCCGGTATCCCCGAGCTGTGGGTCTGGGCCCGCACCTGGCCTGCGTCCGAGCTGGTCGTGTCCGTGTTCGACGCGTATCGCGACGCGTGGCCGGTGGACGCTGGCGCAGGGGTGCTCGACGAGCACGGCAAAGGGCTGTCCATTGTGGCGGCGCTCTCCTCCGCTGCTGGGGCGCACATCACTCGCTCGCGAGTCGCGTCCGCTGAGCTGGGGAAATGCGTGTGGTTCGCGCTGCCGACGGCTGCTACGTGGACGGCCGCGCGGCGTGCGATGGCGCCGGGACGGGCGGCGCTGTGGCTGGTCGAATCGTTGCGGGCGCGCGGAATCGACGCTTCGTGGCAGAGCGGCCACACCGGGGTTTCGGTGATCACTGCCGATTCGCTCAATGTCTGGGTGGAGCCCGAGGTCTTCGCGTGGCGGGACGGCGTCGACTTCGTCCGGCGGCCGTTAGCCGATCTTCAGGAGACGGCGGAGCGGATCGTCGGGCACATCGAGGCGGCGCGGGCCGCGACGTTCACCGGCACCCGAGGAGTGGGATGGGTGTGAAGTGGGTGTTTCGCGGGCGGCGGGCTCCGGTGGTCGAGGGGGAGGAGTGGCCGGAGGTCGTGTTCCTGTTCTCGGGGCTGGGGGCGCAGGCCCGCGAGGCGTTCGAGGTGTTTCCGAAGGAGGTGCGCGCGTGGCGGGCGCTGGCCGACATGGAGGACGCTCGGTCGCGGATGTGGTCACGGGACGGGCGGACGTGGGACGCGGGCGTCTGCGTCGGTCGGGCGATGGCGTACCGGGAGGCGGCCGAGTTGGTGGAAAGTGTTCTGATCGAATCGCTTGAACTGTGGGATCAGTATGAGCGGCAGGTTGATGAGGGCGGCTGAGTTGGGAGCGGCGGACGCGCGGGTTGGGGGCCGTGCGTCCGCCTTGGGTCAGCGGTTGTTTCGGAGGGTTTTCTCTATGGCGGACAGTTGGTCGGCCAGGTGGAGGAGGGCTCCTACGGACGGGTCTTCGGTGCTGGCAGAGAGGGTTTTGGTGCGTTGGTAGGCGGATTTGATTGCCGTCCAGCGGTCCGATTGGGACGGGGTGAGGGTGTTGCGGAGTTCGGAGAGTTTGAGGAGGTTCGCTTCGGCGTCTGAGGTGAGTGTTTGGGATTCGGCTTTGTAATGGTCGTCGATCGCGGCTTCCAGTTCGGCGGCGTTCATTACCGGGAGGACGCGTTCGGCGAGTTTGTTCATGTCGCGGTAGGAGCCCTGGAGGCGGAACGGCGGCTCGGTGCGGGCGGAATCGTCTTGCGCGGCTGAGGCCATGTAGGCGCGGTTGACTGTGAGGACGATTCGTTGGATGTGGAGGAGCTTTTCCAGGACGGAGAGGATCTCGTCCAGTTCTGTCTGTGAGTAGGGGTGGGAAAGGCGGTCGGGGCGGACGGTCTCGTCGCCGGAGGCCAGGCGGATGAGGAGTTCCACGTCGGTGCGGTCGTGCGTTGTGAGGGGAGCCAGGACGGGGTTCGAGGTCAGGGCGTTCTCTAGGTAGCTGAGCGCGAACAGGTCGTCCTTGCCGGACAGGACGTCGCCCAGGTTCCACACGTCGGCGCGGTTGGCGAGCATGTCGGGGATGCGGAAGCGGTGCCCGGACTCGGTGTACGGGTTTCCGGCCATGCAGACGGCGAAGCGTTTGCCGCGCAGGTCGTAGGGCTGCGCGGCGCCGTCGATGCGGCGTTGGGCGTCGCAGAGCGGGATGAACTTCTGGAGGAATTCGGGCGACGTGTGCTGGATGTCGTCCACGTAGAGCAGGACGTTGTTGCCCATTTCCAGAGCGAAGTTGATGCGCTCGACTTCGCGGGCGGCGGTGGCGTTCGGGGCCTTCGCGGGATCTAGTGAGGTGACGTCATGGCCTAGGGCGGGGCCGTCGATCTTGACCAGGGCGAGCCCCAGGCGGTCGGCGACATATTCCATGAGGGTCGTCTTGCCGTAGCCGGGTGGGGAGATGAGCAGGAGCAGGCCCATGTGGTCCGTGCGTTTGCCGTCACCGGCGGCACCGAGTTGTTTGGCGAGGTTGTCGCCGATTAGGGGGAGATACACCTCGTCCACCAGGCGGTTGCGGACGAAGGCGCTCATCGTGCGCGGTTTCAGGGCGGCGATGCCGAGGCGGTTCTCCGTGGTCTTGATCAGGTCGTTGCGCTGTTTCTGGTAGGCGCGGAATGCCGGGACGCGTTCGGTGCGGAAATGGTGGGTGCGGGTTAGTAGTTCGTCCAGGCGGAGGTCCAGGCGGCGGTCGATGATGCGGGGGTGGTTGCCTAGGAGGCCATCGATGGTGGCCGTCAGGGCGGCGGGGGAGTCGTAGCGGTCGGCGGCGCAGAGGAGCGTCGCGACCGCTTCGGGGACGTCGGCCTCGCCGTCCTGGGCGAAGGAGCGGAGCCAGGCGTCGGCGAGTTGGTGGCGGGCGGCGAGGTCGTCGTCGCCTAGGGCGCGCAGGTCGTTGTCCAGGGCGGCGCGGTGTTTCTGGCCGAAGCCTTTCAGCAGGTCGCGTGCGCGCTGGCTGGTGACGAAACCGTCGGGGGATGTGGCCAGTTCTTCGATGAGGTACTCGGCCGCTAGTGGTGCGTGGTCCTGTCCGGGCAGGGTTGTGCGGTCGGTGAAGGCGGTGATTGATGCAGTTAGTTCGGTGCTCAGGTCGGTTAGGGGGGTGGTGCGGCCGAATGTCGTGCGGGCGCGGACGAGGGAACGTGCGCGGGCCGTCCAGGCCGGGCGGGTGGCGGGCTCGGTGCCGAAGGTCCAGAAGAGCTGGGCGGCGGCGCGGGCCGGGCCGGGGTAGCGGAGCAGGCCCGCGTCGGTGTGGAGGCGCAGGAGTGTTTCGAGGATGCGGGCCGCGTCGTGGTCGTGGACGCCGCGTTCGTAGCCCTCGTCGTAGCGGTCGGCGGCCGCGTTCTGGACGAGTGCGAGTAGGCGTCCTGCTGCGGCGGATTGGTGGAGGGCCTCGGGGGCGGTTTCGGTGAGGATTGTTGTTGCCAGGTACTCGGCGCGGTAGGTCTCCTGTGTTTCCGAGATCAGAGATTGGTTCCACAGGTGGCGGGTCGCGGCGAAGGCGGGGTCGTCGACGGGGGCTCGGTAGTCGGTGCCGGTGATCGCGTAGGCGACCTCGCCCCGGTGCGGGACGAGGGTCAGCTCGATCGGGCGCGTGTTCACGGCGAACAGGTGGCGGCCGAGCCTGATCGTCCCGCCGTCGTCGCCGTACAGGTCGAGGCGGTCGCGGAGGGCGCGGCTCGCCTCCTGGCGGGCGGCCTTGACACGGCCGTCCAGCTCCTCGGCGCGGACGGCGTCGTCCAGCCCCCGCAACTCGTCGGCGATCGAGCGCAGGCGCGCCACCATCGGGTCGGTGGCGAAGTAGGCGGCGACCTCGTCCGGCGACGCGAGCGCGGCGGCGCGGCGGTGGACGCCCGTCAGGATGCGGTCGGCCGACTCGGTGAGCCGGTCGGTGCGGCGGGCGCGGTCGTCCAGCAGCGTCTGCTTGCGGGACGAGAACGCCTCGTAGACCTCCGTGCGCTTCGTTTCGAGTTCGGCGAGGAAGTGGTCGAGTTCGGCGAAGCGGGCCTGGAGGGTCTCCAGGCGGAGGAGCAGGCGGCCCAGCTGTTCGTCGCAGGATTCGGGGGTCGCGGCGGTGGCGAGGGACCCGGCGATCGACTGGTCCAGGAGGGCCAGTTCGGCGGCGAACGCGGCGCGTCCCTCGTGGGCGAGGAGGTCGCGGCGGCGGTTGTCCAGGACGGCGCGGGCCCGGTTCAGGCCGCCGAGCACCTCGCCGACGTGTTCGAGGATCGCGGTGCGGGCGGTCGCGTCGGTGATGTCGAGGTCGCCGACGACCTCGGTGACGACCTCCAGGCCCTCGTTCTGCGCGTCGAGGAGATCGGCGAGGGGTCCGGCAGCGGCGGCGGTCTCGATGGTGCGCGCATCCTCGGTGATGCGGTCGATCTCGGCGTCGTAGGTGGTGAAGGCGTCCGCGTGTTGGAGGAATTCGACCGCGCCTTCAGCGGCTTCGCCCAGCCCGGTCTGGAGGGTCGCGGAGAGTTCGTCGATCTTGAGTGTGTCCACGTAGCGGAGGTCGCGGAGGGTTTCCAGGCGGCCTTGGGCGCGGCGGAATTCGGCTAGGCGGGTGATCCAGGCGTCGGCGCTTTCCGGGTCTTCGGTTTGTGATCGGCGGATGAGTGCGGCGGTGGCGTCGGCGGCCTCGGTTACGGACGCTGCGGCCTGGTCGGTCAGCGCGCGGACCTTTTCGTATTCGTCCAGGACTTGGCTGGCGGTTGCGCGGACGTCCGCCAGTGGCGCGGCCAGGTCGCCCAGGTCTGGCGCGGCCAGCCAGTGGTAGAGGTCGGACGTTCGTGTGCAGGCTGCGATCAGCGCCTCGAACACGGGTGTCGACGGGGACATCTCGTCCACAATGCGCGCGACCGACAGGCACTCCGAGACCCCGCGGACCAGGTCCGCGTTGCCGATGCGCTCCAGCGGGCCCGTGCCGACGGGCTGCGCGGCGGCGTGCGCGTCCGACACGAACGGTGTCGCCCACATCTGCATCGGGTGGACGCGGGCGGGCTCGTCGGACAGCGCCCGCATGACGACCAGCGTCCCGTCCTCGAACAGCGAGTAGCCGTGGCAGGTGATCGGTGTCGTGACCTGCTTGCGGATCACGTTGTACGGCAGCAGCAGCGACCGGCCGTCCTCGCGCGAATGGAACACGTACAGGACGTCCTCGCCGTTCGGCGACCGGACGACGCGCTCGTACTCCAGCCCTCGGACGTCGGTGTCGAAGGTCTTGGCGGCGCCGGTGTCCAGGTGGTAGCCGCCGGGGAAGATGATCCCGTGGTCGTCGGGCAGCCGACGGCACGCCTGCGCGATGCCGTCCAGCCGCACGACGTCCTTGGTGCGGACGTTGAACACCAGATGCCGCCACGCCGTCTCGTTGTACGGCCGGATCCGCAGCAGGATCAGCGCCCCGACCCGCGCGTACAGGACGTCGGCGTCCGCGAGGGACTGGAGCGGCTCGTCCACCGGCTCGGAGTAGATCCCCGCGCCGGTGCCGGTGTTGTCCTCGATCTTGACGGTGAGGGTCCCGCCGATCGTCTCGACGAACACCTCACCGCCGTCGATCGAGATGTGCGGGTGGCGTCCGGGGACGTGGTCGTCGCGCGTCGTCTCGATCCAGTCGACGTCGTGCGGCGGCGGGAAGGCGTGGTCGCGTTCGCCCTGGTTGTCCTCGTAGGCGACGCGGCCGTCCGGGGACGTCCGCCAGCGCAGGACGCGCAGGTCCGACAGGCGCGGGCCGGTCTGGAACACCGCGAGCAGGCGTCCGTCGACGAGCCTGAGCTGGAGCAGCCGCGCCTGCCGGTAGTAGCGGTACATGTCGGAGAAGTCGCGCTGGAACCGCGGGTCGTCCAGGAGGCCGGGCACCGCGTCCGGCCCGGCCTGGACGAACGCGATCCCGCCGCCCTCCCCGCGGGTGAAGCGGTGCAGGGAGAAGACGTCGCCGACCGCCGTCTCCGGCTTCAACCCGAGGAACACGTTGTAGCCGAACAGCATCACGTCGCCGAGCGCCACGACGTCGCGGGGCACGCAGTTGTGCGCCGTCCGGATCCGCTCGGTGCCCGCCAGCCGCAGCTCCGCGCCGCCGAACACCTCAAGCCGCCGGACGTTCAGCGCCTCCGCCCGCCGGGCCAGCTCCCCGGCGTGCTCGGCCAGCCGCGCCCGCAGCACCTCATATGTACCGTGATCCAGCTCCGCGGCCCTGGTCTCCCTGGCGTCGTCACTCAACGATCTCTCCTGTCTCGGCGGCGCCTCAGTTGCCGGTCACGTGGTTGGTCGCGGCGGTCAGCGGCGGCTCGACGGTGAGTGGCGCGTCGGCGATGCCTAGACGGCGGGCGGTGTCCAGGAGGTCCTGGAGCGCTGGGCCGTCCGGGCCGCCGGACCTGATCAGGCGGACGAGCAGCGCCGACAGCGTCAGGTCACGGACGCCGCCCGCCGCGGCGCCGAGCGAGCCGAGGATCTTGGCGGCGTCGTCGGTGAAGCTGCCCGAGCCGTCCAGCCACGGGCCCGCGACCGCCTGCGCGATCTCGGAGTTCTGGACGAACCCGTCCACCCCCTTGCCGAGCGCGATCGAGCCGACGAGCCGGTCGAAGAACACCGAGTCGCCGCCGACGATGCTGATGTCGGCGTTCTCCAGCCCGGCGGCGAGGACACCGGCCTGCGCCTCCGCGACCTGGCGTTGCACCTCGATGCCCGCCAGGCGGATGTCCTTGTCGGCCTCCAGCCGCAGCCGGTACTCCTCGTGCTGGCGGGTGGCGTCGTCGAGCGCCGCCATCGCGCCGGCCTTCTCGGTCAGGCCCTCCGCCTCGGCCTTCAGGTTGTCGCGGACGCGCGCCGCCTCCACCAGCGCCTTCTCCCGCGCGACGGCCGCCTCGGCGCGGCCGACCTTCTCGATGGCCTCGGCGTCGCGCTCCCTGACCTGGACCTCGGCGAGCCCGGTCGCGGCGGTCTCGGCGCGCAGCCCCTCGGCCAGACGGATCTTCGCCTGCGCGTCCATTTCGGCGGCCTCCTGGCGGGCCTGCGCCATCGTCAGCTCCTCGCGGGCCCGGTGCGCCGCGGCGGCCTCCGCGGCCTCGGCCGCCTTGATGTCCTTGACCAGGTTCTCCTGTGCCTCCGCCTCCGCGTGGATGATCATCGACTGGCGGGCGCGCTCGGCCTCCTCGACCGTGCGGAGCCGCTTGATGCCCTCCTCCTGCTCGGCGACCGTCCGCTCCACCGCGATCCGCTCCCGGACGACGTTCGCGATCTCCCGCTTCTCCGCCTCGACCTCCTTGTCGGCGGCGATCCGGGTCAGCTCCGTCTCCCGCTCGCGCGCGATGACCTCAAGGACGCGGTCCTTCTCGATCCGCTCGCTCTCGATCGCGAGGACGCGCTCCTTGTTCTTCGCGGCGACCGACACCTCCCGGTCCTTGTTCTCGGTCTGGACGCCGAGCTGCTCGTCGGTCCGGATGTGCGCGGTCTGGGCGCGGAGCCGTTCCTCCGCCTTGACCCGCTCGATCTCCGCGACCTCGCGCGCCCGGACGGTCTCGACCTCGCGCTCCTGGCGCAGCTCCGCGTCCGCCTGGCGGCGTTCGAGCTCCAGGATCGCCTCGCGCGCCTCGACGTTCTGGCGGGTGATCTCCTTCTCCTCGTTGCGGGCGTGCTCGTTGGTGCGCACGTGCTCCAGCGCGGTCAGCTCGGTGATCTTCCGGATGCCCTGGGCGTCCAGGATGTTCGTGCTGTCCAGGGAGTGCAGCGACGTCTGCTCCAGGTAGTCGATCGCCGCGTCCTCCAGGCTGTAGCCGTTCAGGTCCGTGCCGATGACCCGGATGATGTGGTCGCGGAACTCGTTCCTGCGCGTGTAGAGGTCGGCGAAGTCGAGGTGCTTGCCGACGGTCTTCAGCGCCTCGGAGAACTTGGCCGCGAACAATTCCTGAAGCGTTTCCCGGCTGCTGGCGCGCTCGGTGCCGATGGCCTGCGCCACCTTCACCACGTCCTCGACGGTCTTGTTCACGCGGACGAAGAACGTGATGCGGATGTCGGCGCGGATGTTGTCCTTGCAGATCAGGCCGTCGCGTCCGGTCCGTTCGATCTCGATTGTCTTGACCGAGATGTCCATGAATTCGGCGCGGTGCAGGACCGGCAGGACGATCGCGCCGGTGAACGTCACGTCCACCTTCTTTATCTTGGAGACGATCAGCGCACGGCCCTGGTCGACCTTGCGGAACAACCGGGTCACCATCAGCACCAGGCCGAGGGTGACGAGCAGGGCGAGCGCGAGGAGCACACCGGCTCCGATCGTGATGGTGTCCATCGAAATCCCTGTCTGTTGGGGGATCAGGTCGCGGGGGTCAGTGGGTCGCGGGGGTCGGGTCGGGGGGAGGGGGCGCGGGGTCAGTGGGCGGTGCCCTCGTGGGGGTCGAACGCCGCGTCGTGCGGCATGACCCAGAAGAACTGGCCGGCCGGATCGAAGTCGAAGATCAGGGCCCTGCTGCCGGCGGTGAGCCCGATCCCTTTGGCGTCCAGCGCGGTTCCGGCGACGGGGACGTCCATCGCGGGCTGGCGCACCTGGACGATCGCCGACGACCCGTCGGCCGCGGTGACCTCCGCCTGCCCGAAGTCGGGGCCGACCCGTCCGGTGCGGATGACGCAGGGCAGGCCGACGAAGTCGCGCAGCGACGCCTCGACCGGGCTCTGGAACACGCGGCGCAGCGGCAGGACGGTGACGCGCGTCCCGAACCACGCGACGACCAGCGCCGCCGGCAGCACGAGCGTCCGCGTGAGAACCCCGTCGAACAGCGCCGAACCGGACAGGCTGACGAACCACGCGAGCGCGATCAGCAGCGACAGCACGACCGTGGCGGGGACGCCGCCGAGCCCGAGGAAGGCGAGCCGTTCGGCGACGAACCCGTCCGCGC
>JBOHBY010000019.1:0-2167 GCA_050698635.1 Spirillospora sp. | reverse complement strand
GCGTCTACGCGGCCGGTGACGTCACCGGGCGGCTCCAGCTGACCCACGCCGCCTACGCGATGGGCCGTGTCGCGGTGCGCAACGCGCTCGGCGGGCGCCGCAAGGCGGCCTACACCGATGCCGGTGTGCCGCGGGTCGTGTTCACCGATCCCGAGGTCGCCCAGGTCGGGCTCACCGAGACCGAGGCCGGTCCGGACGCCCGCGTGGCCTACCTGCCGATGACCGAGCTGGACCGTGCCGTCACCGCCGGACGCACCGACGGGTTCGTCAAGCTCATCACCGGCCCCCGGCGGCTGCTCGGCCACCGCTGCGGCGGACGGCTGCTGGGCGCGACCATCGTGGCCGCCCGCGCGGGCGAGATGATCCACGAACCGGCGCTGGCCCTGCGCACGGGGATGTTCACCGGCCGCCTCGCCCAGACCGTGCACGCCTACCCGACCTTGTCGATAGCCGTCCAGCAGGCGGCCGCCCAGTTCTTCGGCGGCTACGGCGGACGCACCGCGCGGCTTCCGCGAGCACGGGACGAATGATGGGCTGGCAGCGGTACGTCGGGCAGCGTGGACGTTGTCGTGTGCTCCATGGGGCTGATGGTCCTCGCGCCGCTCCGCGAGGTGCTCGCCGAGATCGGCCGGGTGCTGGTGCCCTGTGGCGTGCTGGTGGCCATGGTGCCTGGCAGGAGGCCGCTACGCTGGACGGATTTCGCGGTGGCCGGTGGTCTGCTGGCGGCCCTGGGGGCCGGTCTGGGCTACCCGGGCGACCGGCTGCTTCGGCGTCTTCCGGATCTGCTCGCCCAGGCGGGGCTGCGGCTGGACGGCGACGAACGGCGCCGGTACCGATATCGGCTGCGAGCCCGGGCCGATGCCGATCTTCTGGCCGCGTCGCTGTATCTGCCGGGCCTGCCGCCATCGCGGCGTCGGCGGGCCCGCGGCTACCTGCGGGCGTTGCGGCTGCTGCACGCCGAAGCGCCGATGCCGATCCGGCGGATCGTCGCCCACCGTCCGCAAGCTGTTGACTGGCAGAGGGGTCGCTGATGGGGATACGGATGGCAGGCAGAGCGCGAGTGCTGACCGGCGCGGTCGTCGCCGTGCTGGTGCTCGCGGCGCTGACGGTTGCGACCCTGACCGGCGACGGCGGCCGGCGACCGGTCGCCGAGGACTCGTCCGGGGGCATGGAGACCGTGGAGGCGCCCTCGACGCGGGGCCCGACGGCCCCGCCGACCATCCCGGGCCCGTCGCCGCCGCCCATCGACCCGGCCGTCCGAATGGGCGCGGAGACGGCGCCGGTCACGATCGTGGAATTCGGCGACTTCCAGTGCCCCAACTGCGGTCGTTTCGCCCGCGACATCAAACCCGAGCTCGTTCGCAAGTACGTCGACACCGGTGTGGTGGGGATGTACTGGCGGGACTTCCCGGCGTTCGGCAAGGAGTCGATGCGCGCCGCCGTCGCCGCCCGCGCCGCCGCCCGGCAAGGACGGTTCTGGGACTTCCACGACGCCCTGTACGACAAGCAGCCCCCGCTGCGCAGCGGGAAGATCAACGACGCCTACCTGCGCGGCATCGCCCGCTCGCTCGGCCTGGACCTGGCGCGGTTCGACGCCGACCGCCGCGCCAAGGCCGCGCGGACGGTCGTGGAGGACGACTTCGGCTTCGGTCAGGCGCTCGGCGTGCCCGGCACCCCGGCGTTCCTCATCAACGGCGACCCGTTCTTCGGGGCGCAGCCGGTGAGCGCGTTCGAGAAGGCCATCGACCAGGCCCGCGCCAAGGCCCGCGCCGGCTCATGATCGAGATCGGCTATGCGGGCGCGTTTCTGGGTGGGGTGTTCGCGCTGGTCAGCCCGTGCAGTGCCCTGCTGTTGCCGGCGTTCTTCGCCTACGCGTTCCCGTCCAGGACGGCGCTGATCGGCCGCACCTTGATCTTCTACGCGGGGCTGGCGGCCGTCCTGGTCCCGCTCGGACTGGGGGCGGGGTGGGCGAGCCGCCTGGTGTACGGACACCAGACGGCTCTGACCACCGCCGCCGGAGTGGTGCTGATCGGGCTGGGCCTTGCGCAACTGTTCGGCGCCGGATTCTCCGTCCCCGGCCTGGGCGCGCTGAGCGCCCGGCTCGGCGGCGGCTCCCCGGCCGCCGTCCTGGCGCTGGGCGCGGTGTCCGGCCTCACCGGGTTCTGCG
>JBOHBY010000018.1:0-3312 GCA_050698635.1 Spirillospora sp. | reverse complement strand
GAGCGGGCGCGGACGGCGGTCGGGGAGCTGGCGGCGGCGCTGCGGGCCGAGGAGGAGCGGGAGACGCGGCTGCTGATGTCGCAAGGATCGGTTGATCTGCTGCGGCCCGGTGTCTCCGATGATGAGGCGTGGATCGACTTCGAGTTGCGGGCCGCTGACTACCAGACCCTGCTGGCCGATCTGGCGGCACTGGTGCCCGACCGGGAGGCGGCCGAGGGGTTCCTGCCGGGTGATCTGGCGGCGCGGGTGAAGGGCCAGCCGCTGGACGACGACTATCGGCGGGTGTCGCTTCGTGGTTATCAGTCGTTCGGGGCCCGGTTCGCGCTCGTGCAGGGGCGGGTCATCCTCGGCGACGAGATGGGGCTGGGGAAGACCATTCAGGCCATTGCGGCGATGGCGCATCTGCGGTCAAGGGGAGCGACGCATTTCCTTGTCGCGTGTCCGGCGAGTGTGCTGATCAACTGGGTGCGGGAGATCGAGTCGCGGTGCGAGCTGGCGGCGCATCCGCTGCACGGGGCGGGGCGGGAGACCGCGCTGGCGAAATGGGCTGCCGACGGCGGGATCGCCGTTACCACGCTTGCCACGCTCCATTCACTGCACGTCCCTGAGCACCTTGAGCTCGGGATGTTCGTGGTGGACGAGGCCCATTACGCGAAGAATCACGAGACGCGGCGAGCACAGGCCGTAGCCCATTGGTGCGAGCGGACAAAGAATGTTCTCTTTCTGACCGGCACGCCTATGGAGAATCGGGTCGAGGAGTTCCGCAGCCTGGTCGCTCATCTGCGGCCGGACGTGGCGAAGGAGATCCGGCCGCACGACGCGGCGATGGGCGCGCGGGCCTTCCGGTCGGCGGTCGCGCCGGTGTACCTGCGGCGCAACCAGCGGGACGTGCTCGTGGAGCTGCCCGAGATCGTCCACGTGGACGAGATGGAGGCGTTCAGCAGGGCGGACGCGCGGGCCTACCGGCGGGCCGTGGCCGAGGGCAATTTCATGGCGATGCGCAGGGCCGCGTATGCCGTCCCGAAGAAGTCGGCGAAGCTCGACCGGCTGGTGGAACTGGCCGAGGAGGCGGCGGCGAACGAGCTGAAAGTGGTGGTGTTCTCCTATTTCCGGAGCGTGCTGGCCGCCGTCCAGGACGCGCTGCCCAGGGCGAAGGGGCCGATCTCGGGTGACGTTCCGCCGGTGCGGCGCCAGGAACTGGTGGACGCGTTCACCGCCGAGCAGGGGCACGCCGTCCTGCTGGCGCAGATCCAGGCGGGCGGGGTCGGGCTGAACCTCCAGGCCGCGTCCGTGGTGATCATCTGCGAGCCGCAGGTGAAGCCGACGATGGAGACGCAGGCGGTCGCCCGCGCGCACCGGATGGGGCAGGTGCGGACGGTGCAGGTCCACCGGCTGCTGACGCCCGGCGGCGTGGACGAGCGGATGCTGGAGATCCTGGCCGCCAAGGCGCGGCTGTTCGACGAGTACGCGCGCCGCAGCGATCTCGCGGAGCGGACGCCGGACGCGGTCGACATCTCCGAGCAGGTCCTCGCCCGGCAGATCGTCCAGGAGGAGCAGGAGCGGCTGGCCTCGTCCTGACGTCCTGGCGCGCCTCTGAAACGTTCCGGGCGGGGAAGAACGCGGCCGGGGCCGCTGTTCACGTGGGCGGCGGACGACGGCGATCAGAGGGGATGACAGGCGATGGCCGAGGTCAGGGTGGAGCGCACCGAGGACGGGTTCCAGGCCGTCAACGACCGGGGCGCGCGGGTCGCCGTCGGCGACTCGGACACGCAGGGCGCGTTCACGCCGGTCGAGCTGCTGCTGGCGGCGCTCGGCGGCTGCGAGCTGGTGACCGTGGAGCCGCTGACGGCGCAGCGCGGGCACCGGATGGCGCGGCTCGCCGCGACCGTCCAGGCCGAGAAGATCGCGACGAGCACGCTGGGCACGATCACGATCACCTATGACGTCGAGCTCCCCGAGGGCGACGACAAGGCGGCGGACGTGCTGAAGGCCGTGGCCGAGCGGGTGCACGAGAAGTACTGCACCGTCGGCAACGCGCTCAGGGAGCCCATGAAGGTCGACCAGGTGGTGTGAACCCCGGGCCGGGGGTCCGGGTGCGCCGATCGGGGGGCGGCGCACCCGGAGGTCCGGCCTTTCGTGCGGGTCGGGTCAGTAGCGCAGGCCGTGGCCGTACGGGTACAGGCCCTTGATCGTGACCGGCAGGCGTCCGCCGGGCTGTTCGCCGAAGACGACGCGCGCGGCGGCCTTGTGCATGGTCAGGTCGATCCGCTGGGTGCGGGCGGTCGTGCCGTAGGTGGCGACGTAGGCCTTGACGTCCGGGTAGGACGTGAGGTCGTACGGCAGCCCGATCGCGAGCGCCGCGACCGGCTTGCCCGTCGCCTGGAGCGCCTTGACGAGCTTGGCCTGTCCCGGAGGCAGCGGACCGGACGAGAACGTCGTCACCAGGACGCGGTCGGCGGACGCGGCGCGCCGCACGGCGTCGGCGATCTCGGCGTCGGTCGGGTCGGTCGTCGCCGACTGCCAGGCCTCCACCGGGCCGTCCGCGACGGCGGCGACCTCGTCGGCGAACACCTGGGTCTGGACGGCGCCCGCGACGAGCGTCCTGTCGTCCGAGTCGGGGTCGTACGGGAGGACGCCGCCCTCGTTGCGGACGAGGGTCGTGGCGGCGATGCCCATGTTCAGGGCGCGCTGCAGGAAGCGGCGGTTCCCGGCGACCTTCTCGGCCGTCTTCGGGTTGACGTAGCGGTGGTCGGCGACCTTGTACTTGCACTTCAGGCCGAGGATGCGCCGGACGGACTCGTCCACCCGCTCCTCGCTCAGCGAGCCGTCGCGCAGGGCGTCGGCGAGCGCGCCGACCGCCTCGGCGTGGGTCTTGTACTCGCCGGTGGACATGATGATGTCCGCGCCCGCCTTGACCGCCATCACGGTGGCCTCGCGGGTGCCCCAGTTCTTGGCGATGGCGTCCATGTCCATGGCGTCGGTGACGATCAGCCCGTCGAAGCCCATCTCGCCGCGGAGCAGGCCGGTCAGGACCTTCTGCGACAGCGTGGCGGGCAGGTCGGGGTCGATGGCCTTGATCACGACGTGCGCCGTCATGATCGAGTCGGCTCCGGCGGCGATGGCGCGCTGGAACGGCGGCAGGTGGACCTTCTCCAGGGTGGCGCGGTCGTAGTTGACGGCCGGGAGCTCCAGGTGGCTGTCGAACTCGGTGTCGCCGTGGCCGGGGAAGTGCTTGGGCGTCGCGATCATGCCGGCGTCGAGGTAGGTGCGCTGCTGCGCCTCGACGAGGTCGCCGACCAGGTCGGTCCGCTC
>JBOHBY010000017.1:0-3161 GCA_050698635.1 Spirillospora sp. | reverse complement strand
GTCATGAGGTAGGTGCCGTAGGACCGCCCACCGGGACTCAGGGGTGAGGCGCGACCACTCGACCGTTCGCCGTGGAGATTCGACCGTTCATCGCACGCGACGAGCGGGCTCAACGCACGCAGCGGACCGCTCGACGCTGCCACAAAACCTCCGTCTTTCCCTTGTTGGTCACTTAACGGACTCTCTGTCCATAGATCTAGCCCAGTGTCCCATTACAGATGTTTCTCGACCTCCCGCCCATGCGCCTCGTACGCACCATCCCCCATCCCGAGGTAGGTCCCCCCATGGGAAAGTCCAGAGCAAGACCCGGAACGGCCGTGCTGGCCGTCGGCGTCCTGGTGGCAGCGGCCCTTCCGGCGCTGCCGCAGTCGTCCGCGTCCGGCGCGCCGCGCCCCAACGCCGCGGCCGTGAACTACGTGCCCGACGAGCCGCTTCCCACCGAGCCGGTCCCCCCGCAGGAGCAGCTGGACCGGCTCGGCATCAGCGGCTACCCCGACCGGCTCAGCGTCGAGCCCGGCGAGTCGGTCAAGATCATGGCGAGCACGAAGGCGAAGACGTTCAAGTCCACGATCGTCAGGGTCAGCCACGGCGACGCCGACCCGGCGGGCCCCGGCGTCAAGGAGCAGGTGATCGACGCCCCGGTCAACGGCACCTATCCGGGCGCGGACCAGCGGCTCCCGCTGGGCTCGTACGTCACCGTCCCCGACAACGGACGGCTCAGGCCGGACGACGGGTTCACCATCACGGCGTGGATCGCGCCGTCCACGATCCCCGGGTCGCCCTACAACAGGACCGCGCTGAAGCGCACGCCGGTCGGCACGCCACGGGCGCAGGGCCTGGTCACCAAGTACTCGGAGGCCGACAAGCGCGGCTACGGCCTGTTCATCGACGAGTCCGGCGCGGCGGCGCTGCGGGTCGGCGGGGAGAGCGTCTCCACCGGGGTGAAGCTCAAGCCGTGGGCGCCCGCGATGGGCGGCCCGGAGATGTACTTCAACAAGAACCCACGGCCGCAGCACGTCAACAACTCCGGCTGGTACTTCGTCGCGGCGTCCTACGACGCGAGGACGCACCAGGTCACCGTGACGCAGCGGCCGGTCTCGACCGCCCCCGACGACTCGGGGGCGACCGTGACCAAGCGCATCGGCGGGGGCCTGCGGCACTCCACCGACCCGCTGCTCATGGCCGCCTACTGGAACCGCTCGGGCGACGACCACCCCGCCGGTTTCTACAACGGCAAGATCGAGTCGCCCGCGCTCTACGGCCGGGCGCTCGGCAAGCGTGAGCTGGACGCCGCCGCCGGCGGCAGGACGGCGTCGCGCCCGTCCGCGGCATGGGACTTCTCCAGGCACATGTCCGGCGACCGCGTGACCGACACGTCCCGGGGCCTGGACGGACGCGCGGTGAACCTCCCCGTCCGTGCGCTGACCAGCCACAACTGGGACCGCAAGACGATGAACTACAACCAGGACCCCAAGCAGTGGGGGGCGATGTACTTCCACGAGGACGACCTGGGCGACACGGCGTGGAAGCCCTCGTTCAGCTGGAAGGTGCCGCAGAACGCCCGCAGCGGCGTCTACGCCGCCCGGCTTGAGGCCGACGGGAAGGTCTACCACGCGACGTTCGTCGTCCGTCCGAAGAAACGGACGGCGAAGATAGCGATGCTGGTGCCGACGCTGACGTACCTGGCCTACGGCCAGACCGGCGGCACGATGAGCCAGTACTCCGACCACGCCGACGGCAGCGGGTACGTCTACTCCAACGCGAAGCGTCCGATCCAGAACCTGCGGTCGCTCACGACAGGCCCGAAGGGCGAGGGCCGCCCGTGGGCGTTCGAGGCGGACACGCACATCTTCGACTGGCTGGAGACGAAGAAGTACCAGGTCGACTACATCACCGACCACGACGTGGACCGCGAGGGCCGCAAGATCCTCGACGGCTACCAGACGGTCATCACCGGCACCCACCCCGAGTACATCTCCACCACCGAGTTCGAGTCGGTCAAGGGCTGGCTGAACGACGGCGGACGCCTGATGTACCTGGGCGGCAACGGCTTCTACTGGGTGACGGCGCTCGACAACACCCGGACGTACACCGAGCTGCGCCGCCATGACGGCACCGAGGCGTGGCAGGCGGCCCCCGGCGAGTACTACCACAGCACCGACGGTGAGTACGGCGGCCTGTGGCGCTTCCGGGGAACCCCTCCGCAGGAACTGCTCGGCGTCGGTTTCTCCGCACAGGGGTTCGGCAATTCGACAGGCTCGGCCCAGTACAACAAGCCGTTCGACCGGTCGGAGGCGAGCTATTCCGAGGCCGGG
Source organism: Spirillospora sp. (assembly GCA_050698635.1). Lineage (GTDB taxonomy): Bacteria > Actinomycetota > Actinomycetes > Streptosporangiales > Streptosporangiaceae > Spirillospora. The sequence goes on along the minus strand of JBOHBY010000017.1, from coordinate 846 downwards.
GCCTGGGTGTTCGAGGGCGTGTCGAAGAAGGACGGCATCGGCGACGGGCTGCCGAGCCTGCAGAGTCCGGGCGGGCCGATGGGCGAGGAGGTCGACCGCGTCGACTACGCGCTCGGCACCCCGTCCAACGCGATCGTGCTCGGCACGTCCCAGCGGTTCGGCGCGCAGTACATGCACGTCGTCGAGGAGATCAACACCTCGTCGCTGTTCGAGGGCGGCGACACCAACCCGATGGTGCGCGGCGACGTCACGCTGATCCACTACCCGAGGGGCGGTGCCGTGTTCTCGGCCTCGTCGATGGTGTGGAGCGGCCAGTTCTTCCACAACAACTACAACAACGATCTGACGCGGATCAGCGAGAACGTCCTGAACAAGTTCACCTCAGGCGCCCCGCTCCCCGGCGCGAGGTAATGCCGCGTTGACGCGACGGCCCGGGGCACCGCACCCCGCCCCGGGCCGTCGCGCTCCTCACCGCCCCCCGAGGTGAATCCAGGTCTCGTAGAAAGGCCGGCCCGTGTACATAACCGTTCGTGGGATGCCGTCCTCCGGCTCGCGTGAATCGTCCAGGACCTGGCGTTCGAAGGTCGGCCGGGTGCCCGGCACCGTCGTGGTGCTCGGCTGCGTCAGCCTGCTCACCGACATCTCCACCGAGATGGTCACCGCCGTGCTGCCGCTGTTCATCACCGTGGGGCTCGGGCTGTCCCCGATGGCGTTCGGCGTCCTCGACAGCGTCTACCAGGCCGGGACGGTGGCGGCCAGGGTCGGCGGCGGCTACACCGCCGACCGGCTCGCGCGGCCCAAGGCGGTGGCCGTCGCCGGCTACGGGCTCGGCATGATCGCCAAGGT
>JBOHBY010000016.1:0-1553 GCA_050698635.1 Spirillospora sp. | reverse complement strand
GCCGTGCTGTGCGCGTTCGCCGGGGGCGGCATCGCGCGTCCGGGCCCGGTCGCGGCGATGACCGAGGACGAGTGGCGTTCGGTCGTCGACGGCAACCTCACCGCGACGTTCCTCACCCTGAAGAGCTTCCTGCCCGGCATGCAGGAGCGGGGGGCCGGATCGATCGTCACGATGTCGTCGTCGGCCGGACGGCTCCCGACGAACCTGCCGGGCGGCGGCGGCCGGGAACTCGGCAACCCGTGGGGCGCGCCCGTCGCCTACGAGGCGGCGAAGGCGGGCGTCCAGGCGCTGACCCGGCACGTCGCCGCCGAGGTGGGCGCCGACGGGGTCCGGGTCAACTGCCTCGCGCCCGGCACGATCCGCACCGAGCGCACCGACCGGTACATGACACGGGAGATCCAGGACGCCGTCGCCGCGTCCCACCCGCTCGGCCGGATCGGGGAGACGCGCGACGTCGCCGGTGCCGCGCTGTTCCTCGCCTCCGGCCAGTCCGGCTGGCTGACCGGCCTCACGGTCGACGTGGCCGGAGGCCGGGTCATGCTCTAGGCGACCCTGCTCTTAGGCGACCTTGCTCTCAGGCGACGATGAGCAGGGGATTCTGGAGCAGGTCGGCGAGCCGGTCCAGGAACCTGGCGGCCGTCGCGCCGTCGGTGGCGCGATGGTCGACCGACAGGGTCAGCGCCATGCGCTTGCCCGGCACGACCTGGCCGTCGCGGACGACCGGCTCGTCCCGGACCGCGCCCACGGCCAGGATCGCCGCCTCCGGCGGGTTGATCACCGCGGCGAACGAGTCGATGCCGAACATGCCGAGGTTGCTGACGCTGAACGTCCCGCCGCTCATCTCCTGGAGCGTGAGCTTCCCGTCGCGGGCCTTCCCGGCCAGCTCGCGGGTCTCCCGTCCGATCTCCGAGACGCCCTTGCGGTCGGTGTCCTTGATCACGGGGACGAGCAGGCCGTCCTCGACCGCCACGGCGATCCCGACATGGACGCGCTTGTGGAAGAGCAGGTTCTCCTCGGTGTAGGAGACGTTCACCGCCGGGTGCTCGCGCAGCGCGGTCGCCGACGCCTTCACGATCAGGTCGTTCACGCTGACCTTGGCCGGGGCGAGCGCCTCGTTCAGCGAGGCGCGGAACGCCAGCAGCGGCTCGGCGTCCACCTCGCGGTTGAGGTAGAAGTGCGGCGCCTCGCGCTTGCTCTCGACCAGCCGCCGGGCCGCGACCTTGCGGAACCGGTTCAGCGGGACGGCCTCAACGTCCGGATCATCAACGACCTGCGCCTTGACCGGCGCGGACGCGGACGCGGGGGCGGGCGCCGGAGCGGTGGCCGGAGCCGGGGCCGGGGCCGGGACGCCGGACCGGATCGCGGACTCGATGTCGGCACGGACGATCCGTCCACCCGGTCCTGAGCCGTTCAGCGTCGCCAGGTCGATGCCGTGGTCACGGGCCAGCCGCCGGGCCAGCGGCGACGACGGCGGACGCGACCCGTTACCCGACCGCGCAACAACCGAAACTGGAGCCGGAGCCGGAGCCGGAGCCGGAGCCGGAGCCGGAGCC
>JBOHBY010000015.1:0-6115 GCA_050698635.1 Spirillospora sp. | reverse complement strand
TCCTGGAGGCGGCGGCGCTGGAGCAGCGCCCCGACCCGCGCCGCCCTGCCCGCCGCCATCGTCTCGCGGACCTCGGTGAACGCGGTCCGGATCGTGCCCTCCATGGTCTTCAGCGCGACGTTGCCGGTGAAGCCGTCGGCGACGACGACGTCGACCCGTCCGGCGAGCAGCTCGTCGCCCTCGATGTTGCCCGCGAACTCCAGGCCGAGACCGCCCCCGGCGAGCAGCTCGTAGGCCCGCCTGGTCACCTTGCCGCCCTTGCCCGGCTCGGCGCCGATGTTGAGCAGCCCGACGGTCGGACGGTCCAGGCCCAGCAGGATCCGCGCGTAGGCGGTGCCGAGCGCCGCGTACTGGACGAGGCCCTCCGGCTTGACGTCGGTGGTGGCGCCCGCGTCCAGCAGGATCGTCGGGCGCGGACGGGTCGGCAGCGTCACCGCGATCGCCGGGCGCAGCACGCCCTGCTGGCCCTTCAGCCGCAGCCGCGACGTCGCCACCACCCCGGCGGTGCTGCCCGCCGACACCAGCGCCGACGCACGCCCCTGCTTGATCAGATGGCAGGCGATCGCGACGGACGAGCGGGGCTTGCGCCAGCTCGCCAGCGCGCCCTCGCCCATGCCGAGCGTCTCGTCGGCGTGCACGATCGGGATCTTGTCCATGAAGCCGTACCGGTCGAGCTCGCGGCGGATCCGCGGGGCCTGCCCGACGAGCACCAGCCGGACGCCGTGCTCGCGGGACGCCTTCACCGCGCCGGCGATGATCTCCTCGGGGGCGTGGTCGCCGCCCATCGTGTCGACCGCGATCGGCAGCGGACGCACGGTCGCCCCGCCGTGGGGCGCCGCGGTCCCAGTGCCGGTCATGGCCGCTCCAGGAGGGGTGAAGGGAATCGTGTACGCCGCGATGACGTGTCCGCCGCGATGACGCAGCTCATCGCATCGTAGGACGTTCCCTGACCCGTCTTGACGGCGCCCGGCCGGAGGTGGCGATCGTCACCCCCGCGTCATCCCGCGCCGTCCGGTCAGCCGGACTGCTCGTTGCAGTCGGCGCCCAGGCACGAGACGTTCTCCACGAGCGGACGACCGTCCACGAGGATCGTGTAGTAGCTCTTGCGCGTCTCCTGCTCGCCGCTGCCGAGGACCTCGACGGGTTTCTTGTCGGACGTCGTGCCAGTGCAGGACACGCGCATCTTCGTTTTCGTCCAGCCGGGCAGGTCTTCGCACTTGAGCGGTGACGCCAGCGCCACGCCGCGCTTCTGCAGCTCGGCGGACGCCGCCGCGGGCATCGCCTTGCGCAGCGCGGCCTGCGTCTCGTACTGAAGCTCTTCGCGGCCGGTCAGCACGAACGCGACACCGCCGCCCACCAGTACCAGCAGGAGCAGCACGGCGGACCCCAGGAACAGGGCCTTCCGGCGGCTGGTGCCCATGACCCGGCGGCTCATCTCCACGGCCTTGCGACGTATCTCCACACCAGCACCGTCACCGATAGTGCTGAGGTGTATGCGCGGGGTGGTGTGTTTTTCCGTTCCGTATGCGGTTTGTTTCCGAAGATCGCGCCGGAGCGTGACGAGGGCGGGGTGGACGGGCGTCCGCCGGGCGTCCGCCGGGCGCCCGTCCGGCGGGTGGCCGGGACGTCTGACGCCGCAGAGTCTCGTGACGCAGAAGTTAACGTGCCGTTGTCGTTGTACTAGGGACGGTACGTCAACGATGATGTCCAGGCGATTTGCCGGGATCGTCCATGACCAGCTTTTGTTCCTACCGGGTAGGGGCATCAATTCGGCATGAACCCGTCTTAAAGGGTTGAATGGGGGTGGACTGAGCAGTTCGGATCACGGTCCGTGACGACGCATCTCGGGGGTGCGCCTCCCCGCTGACAGCAAGGAGTACCAACACGTGACACTGGTGAACGACGCGGCTCCCGCAGTGCGATCCACAGGTCGCAAGTTCCGCGCCTTCACGGCGAAGCACCTCGACGAGCTCACCGCTCGCGCGGGGCTGTCGCCCGCGCAGCGGCTCGCGACCAGGGCGGTGGCGACCGTGCTGCCGTTCCGGACGAACGCCTACGTCATCGAGGAGCTCATCGACTGGTCGGCCGCGCCCGACGATCCGATCTACCGGCTCGTCTTCCCGCAGGAGGACATGCTTCCGGCGCAGGACGTCGCGCACCTGTCCGACCTGCTGAGCCGGGAGGCGCCCAAGGCCGAGATCGAGGCCGCCGCCCACGCGGTGCGGATGCGGCTCAACCCGCACCCCGCCGGGCAGATGGAGCTGAACATCCCGAGCTTCGGGGACGGCAAGATCCCCGGGATGCAGCACAAGTACGACGAGACCGTCCTGTACTTCCCCAAGCAGGGCCAGACCTGCCACGCCTACTGCACGTACTGCTTCCGGTGGGCCCAGTTCGTCGGCGAGGCCGACCTCAAGATGGCCGGTGACGACGTCACCGCCCTGCGCGACTACCTCGTCGAGCACCCCGAGGTCACCAGCGTCCTGTTCACCGGCGGCGACGCCATGATCATGGGCGAGCCGGTGCTGCGCCGCTACGTCGAGCCGCTGCTCGACCTGGAGCACCTGGAGTCCATCCGGATCGGCACCAAGTCGCTGGCGTACTGGCCGCAGAAGTTCGTCACCGACCCCGACGCCGACGCCATGCTCCGCCTGTTCGAGCAGGTCGTCGAGTCGGGCAAGAACCTGGCGTTCATGGCGCACTTCACGCATCCGCGCGAGCTCGAACCGCTGATGGTCACCGAGGCGTGCCGCCGCATCCGCGACACCGGCGCGGTCATCCGCACCCAGTCGCCCGTCATCCGGACGATCAACGACGACGCCGCGACCTGGGAGACCATGTGGCGCGTCCAGACCCGGATGGGCCTCGTCCCCTACTACCTGTTCGTGGAGCGCGACACCGGGCCGCAGGACTACTTCGCCGTCCCGCTCGTCCGCGCGTACGAGATCTTCCGGGACGCCTACAGGAACGTCTCCGGGCTGTCCCGGACGGTGCGCGGCCCGTCCATGTCGGCCACGCCGGGCAAGGTCTGCGTGGACGGCGTCGTCGACATCAACGGTGAGAAGGCGTTCGCGCTGCACTTCATCCAGTGCCGCGACTCCGACCTGGTCGGCAAGCCGTTCTTCGCGCAGTACGACCCCGACGCGGTCTGGCTGGACGACCTCAAACCGGCCTTCGCCGACCGCTTCCCCTGGCAGAAGTGACGCGGGACGGCGTGCCCGGGCCTGGCAGGGGTCGGGCACGCCGTCAGCGCAGATAGCGGTACAGGCCCAGGCTGACGGCGATGGCCGCCGCGCCGCAGATCGCGACGACGCGTCCCGGCGCGGCGAACTCGGCGAGCGCGCCCGCCGCGGCGATGCCGAGGGCCTGGCCCGTCATGAGGCCCGTGTTCGCGAGCCCCATCGTCTGGCCCTGGATCTCACCCGGGACGGCGTCGGCCAGCCGGCGCTGGACGGTCAGTTCATAGCTCAGCCCGCACGTCGTCGCCGTCATCAGCAGGCACGCCGCGACGAGCCCGGGATCGAACACGAAGAACAGCAGCGGCACCCCGGTCAGCAGCGCCAGCGGCAGCGTGAGCCGCGGCCGGAGATCGGGCGGCACGAGACGTCCCACCACGAAGTTGCCGAGGCCCATCCCGACCGCTCCGGCGCCGAGCATCAGCCCCGCCGATCCGGCGTGCCCGAGCTCCGTCGCGTAGGGGACCAGCACGCCCTCCGCCCCGACCGACATGGTGATCGGTAGCCAGACGGCCAGCATCAGCCCGCGCGTGGCCGGATCGCCGAGCAGTACACGGTTCACCCGCCATGTCGCCCGAGCCGTCCCCGACGAGCCGCGCTCCTTCCCGATCGTGGCCGGCAGGCCCAGATGCGCGATCAGGGCCGCGAGCCCGGCGGTCGCGGCGGCGAGCCAGAGCGTCCCGGACGGCGTCAGCGCCGACACCAGCAGCCCTCCAACGCCCAGCCCCGCCACCTGCGAACACGCCGCGATCATCGTGAACAGCGAGCGGCCCAGCACGAACGCGTCGCCGGGCAGCAGCACGGGCAGCCTGCCCTGCACGGCCGCCGACCCGACCGGCGCGAACAGCCCGACCCCGACCAGCAGCAGGATCGTCACCGGCGGCGGCACGACGTCCAGCGCGAAGACGGCGATGACCGCGAACCGCATCAGATGGAACGCGGTCAGCAGCCGGCGGCCCGGCACATGATCGGCGAGCGACAGCAGGAACGCGCCACCGACCACGTACGGGAGCGTTCCGGCGCCGAACACCAGGGCCGCCGCCAGGGACGAGCCCGTCCGCTCGAAGGTCAGCACCGACAGCGCGATGATCCGGATCGACTCGCCGCCCGCCAGCAACATCTGCAACGAGAACAGGACACGGAACTCGGGCACGCCGAACACGTCGCCATACCGCGCGGGCGCCACGGAGGGAGCGGTCATGCCGCCAACTGTGCGGCCGTGCCACCCGCCCCCGATAATGTTTCGGGGAGGAACGAAAGGTATGTACCGGATCGAGGTCGGCCCGGCCGATCTGGCCGCCAGCCGCTTCGGCGTCGCGCCCCTGCTGGAGACGATGAACGCGCTCGGCCTCGCCGCGGGCCGGGTGCCCGCGGGCCCGCTCGCCCCCTGGGTGGAGCGGGCACGGCCCCGCTACCAGCCGATCTCCTCCGACCCGGCGGTCCGGGCGCTGGCGTTCCTGCGCCGCCGCGCCGGATACATGGCCGACTTCGTCAGCCCGCCGCCCGCCCGGCCGAACCTCACGGTCGCCGAGCAACTCGCCACGATGCGGGCGACACCGCTCGGCCAGGCGCGCGGGGAGATCGCCCGGAACCTGGTGGGCCTGCCGGAGCCGGACGCCACCGTCCGCGCCGTGCTGGACGCGCCGGACATGGTCGAACGCCTCGCCACCGGCCTCGAAACCGCCTGGCACGCGCTCCTGGAGCCGGACTGGCCGCTGCTCCGCTCGATCGTCGAGCGCGACATCGTCCACCGCGCGGGACGCCTGGCCGCCTACGGCTGGGCCGAGGCGCTGGACGGCCTGTCCCGCCAGGTGCGCTGGCACGACGGCACGATCGAGGTGGACATCCTCGGCGGCGGCGACACCACCCGCGAGCTCGGCGGCGCCGGTCTGATGTTCGTCCCGGTCGTCTTCTCCGAACTGGGCCTAGCCGTCGAACAGGGCTGGCCTTACACCCTGATGTACCGGGCCCGGGGCCTGGCGGGCCTCTGGGAGACCCCAGCACCACGCAACGAGGACGCCCTAGCCCGCCTGCTCGGCCGCACCCGCGCCGACCTGCTGCGGCTCCTCGCCGAGCCGGCCACGACGACCTGGCTGAGCGCCCGCCTCCGGATGAGCCTCGGCGGCATCGGCGACCACCTGGCGGTGTTGCGCGCGTCCGGCCTCGTCACCCGCGACCGCACCGGCCGCTCGGTCCTCTACCGCCGCACCACCCTCGGCGACCTGCTGACGAGCACACATAGCCGGGCGTGATCGGCAGCACACTCAAGCTCGTCAGGATATGCGTGCCGCGGTCGGGGTCGTGGCTGCTATTCGGCCGGCCAGTCGTAGCCGTCCGCGAGGGTGAGGGCGGCGGCGATGACCGCGACCAGGGCGGCGGTCGTGAGGATCGTGAGCCCGCGTTGTGAGATCACAGGGTTTTCCAGTCGGCGTGGGGGGCGTAGGGCGGTTCGAGTTGGTCGTCGGCTACCCGTCACCTCGATCACGAGGGTGATGCGATCAATTCCGTGTGCGGAGCGGGCCGCGATCTGGGTGAGCTGGCGGGAGTGCAAGGCGGCCTGGGGTGTGGCCGTATTCCTTGGTGAACGCCGTGATGAAGGCGGACGTGCTGGCGTAGCCGACCTGGTGGGCGACTGTGCTCACGGGATGCGAGTCGAGGAGGACCCTGGCGGCGCGTAGGCGTAGGCGTGTGCGCCATCGGGTGTAGGGCATGCCGTACTCGCGGACGAAGTCGCGTTGCAGCGTCTTGACGCTGACGCGGAGCCGGTCGGCCCATTCGCCGAGCCGGGTGGGGTCGCCGGGGTCGTGGGAGAGGCTGCGCGCCACGGCCAGCGCGAACCCGGTGCCGCCGCCCTCCGCGCCCGGTGTGCAGGGCTCAGG
>JBOHBY010000014.1:0-2632 GCA_050698635.1 Spirillospora sp. | reverse complement strand
ATCACGCTCTGGCTCGCGCCGCCGGGAACGCGCGCGGAACGGGTCGGGACGGTGGTCGCGAAGGACCCGTCCGCGGTGGCCGTCCCGGCGGTGCTCGCCGCGATCGCCCGCGAGCGCACCGACCTGCTGCACCTCGTCCTGTCCGGGGACGCCCCGGCGGGCCGGTTCCGGCGCGCCGACGTCGCGTACGTCCCCGCGGCGACCCGGCCCTGGACGCGCCGCTGGACCGCCCGCCAGCGCGACGCCTACCTGGCGCTTCTCGAACGCGTCGCGAGCGGGGACCTCCCCGACTCCGACCGCGCCGAGGCCGTGGCGCAGATGGCGAGGGTGCCCGGCGTGGACCCCGCCCGGATCATCGCCCACTTCGACGACGACCCCTACGTCCGCCGCGCCGCGCTCACCGCGCTCGCCTGGACTCCGTCTCCTCAGGACACCCTCCCTCGCCTGCTGTCGTACGCCTCGTCCGACGACGCGCACGTGGCCGTGTACGCCGCGACCCGCGCGGCCCGGTTCGTGCCGCCGTCGGCGCTGACGGAAATGCTCGGCCCGGTGCTGACCGGCGGCAAGATCACCGCCCGCAAGGAGGCGCTGCGGATCCTGCTGCGCAACCGCGTACCGGACGTGCTCCGCCTCGTCGCCACCGCCTGGGACGACCCGGACCAGCACCGCGACGTCCGCGTGGCGATCGTCTCGGCCGTCCGCCCGTACCTCGGCGACCCGGTCGCGCGGCAGATCCTGCGGGAGGCCGCGGACGGGCCACGTGACCTGGCCCGCCAGGTCATCACCACCGCGCCGCTCCAGGTCGAGGAGCGGCACCGTGCCGCCTACGCCGAGCTGATCCTGCGGGTGGCCCGCTCCCCCGAGGCCGAGGTGCGCGACTCGGCGCTGCTCGTCACCGCCCAGTGGGCCCCCTGGGCGCCGGACGCCCCCGCGCTACTGGCCGACATCGTCACCGACCTCGACGACACCCGCTCCTGGCGGGAGGCGCTGACCGCGCTCGTCGGCTGCGTGACGCAGCAGGGCATCGGCGCTGCCGAGCTGGGCAGGGCGTCCGCCGCCCTGACCGCCGCGCCGGACCTGCCCGACGCCGAGCCCGAACGCGACCTCCCCGCCGCACAGCGGCTGGACGCCCTCGTCACCAACGTCCGCGGCGTGGCCGAATACCACCGCGACGCGGCCGAACACGCCATCCGCGCCATCACGGACCACCTACCTGGCCAGCTCGCCCGCGAACTCGCCGCGGCCACGCTCCGCTGGGACACCCCCGGCACGGCCGCCGCCTTGGACGCCCTGGCCGAAAGCTGCGCCCCCACCACCACGCCCAACCACCCGACCGCCCCAGGCGGTGTGGTCGCGGTGATGCGCGTAGCCGAAGCGCTCGTCGGCGAAGAGCCAGACCCGTACTTCCTGGAGGAGGACCGCCCCGGTCAGCCCGACCCGGAGGACGTGCTACCGCACGCCATCCGGCTCGCGGCGCGCGGCGACCTGCCCGGCGGCCTGTTCGCCTGCGCCCTCACCGACCGTCACGGCCCCCGCGCAGGCTGGTCCGAAGCCTGGCGCACTCTCCTGCGAACCCTTCGCACCCACCCCCTCCCCGACGTGACCTTCACCGCCCGCACCACCCACACCGCCCCCGAATAGCCACCTCCATCACCCCAGACGAGCACGCCCTGCCAAACACCCCACGGACCTCCAGACAGCGTCCACTCGACACCGCGCAGCACGGCCCGACGAGACACCCGCCACCGGTGACCCGCGGTGGCGGGGCGGTCAGCGCATTTTGGGGATCAACCCGCGGCCCGTTCACCTGTTAGACAGCCCCTTTCACTCGAAGACAGCGAAGACAGTGGCTGGGCGGCGGTGGGCGGTACGTCTTCGGCACGGCGTTCGCTGTCGGTGACCCGTGACGCGGGATGTGCTCCTTCGTGATCAACCTGTGGGGTGTTCGTCGCGTCAGACTGGGAGGGGTCGGGACGAGCTTGAGGAGCGGCCGGTGTCGCAGTGGCGGGTGTCGGGGTTCGAGGAGGTCCGGGAGCTCGGGCGGGGCGCGCAGGGACGGGTCGTCCTGGCGCGGCAGGCGGCCCGCGGCACCCCTGTCGCGATCAAGTATCTGACCCGGGACGCCGACCCGGACGCCCGGGAGTCGTTCCGGCGCGAGGCGGTGATGCTCGGCCGGGTCGACGACCCGCATGTGGCACGGCTGTACCGGCTTGTGGAGAACGGCGGCGAGCTCGCCATCGTGATGGAGGCGGTGAACGGCGTCTCGTTCAAGGAGATCCTCGCGCGGTACGGGCGGCTTGAGCCCGAGGCCGCGCTGACCGTGCTGCGGGGCTCGCTGCTCGGCCTCGCCGCCGCGCATGCGGCGGGGGTCGTGCACCGCGACTACAAGCCCGCGAACGTGATCGTCCTGGCGGACGGGCTCAGCAAGCTCATCGACTTCGGCATCGCGGTGCCCGAGGGCGCGGCGTCCGGCAGCGGCACCCCGCTCTACATGGCGCCCGAGCAGTGGCGGGGCGCCGCGGCCACGCCCGCGACCGACGTCTACGCGGCGACCTGCGTGTTCTTCGAGGCCCTGACGGGACGCCGCCCGTACGGCGCGGGCGACCGCGGGGCGGTCATGGCGGGGCACCTG
>JBOHBY010000013.1:0-4337 GCA_050698635.1 Spirillospora sp. | reverse complement strand
GAGCAGCGGCGGCGCCTTCCCTTGACCGCGGCGGCGGGGACACCGCAACCCGTCGGATCCCCGCCGCCGCATGCACCGCGCCCTCACCCTTCGCCGACATGGAAGCCGTCATGACCACAGCCACCCTTGCCCTCGCCAAGGACGCACTGAAACAAGACTTTCCAGGCTGCAACATCATCTGCTCGGCTCAGGGCGGCTGGTGGGGGCAACTCTTCCCAGTCCCGTACGACCGGTACACGCAAACGAACATGTTCGATGCCCGCACCGCCGCCGGACTGCGCGCCAAGCTCACGGCGGCCACGTCGTGATCAACGCCGAGGTCGACTACACGCGACCGCGCACCGCCCTGATGTACAACTACTATCTGGGCGGAAAGGCCTGGTCAGGGGTCGATGCGGCGGCCGCGATGGAGGTCGTCCGGTCGGCGCCGGACGTCCCGGCCGTCGCGCGGGAGAACTTCCGTTTCGCCGGTCGTGCCGCCGCATGGGCTGTAGGCCACTACAAGATCCGGCAGGTTCTCGATATCGGCGTCGGGATCGTCCACGACGTCCCGCTCGACTCGGTCGAGAAATGCGTCCGCGCCGTCGATCCCGGCGCCACGCTGCTCGCCTACGACAACGACGAGGTCGTGCTCACGCATACGCGGGCCTGGCGGCCCGGCTACGGCAAGGTGCTCCGCGGCGACATCCGAGATCTCGACACCATCTTCACCCACCCGGGCGCGGCCGGCCTCGACCTGGCCGCTCCGGTCGTGATCGTCGCCGCCGCGGTCTTCCATTTCGTACGCGACCCGGCCGCCGTCATGGCGGAGCTACGTGAGCGCCTGGCGCCCGGCAGCGTCGTCGTGCTGTCCCATGCGACCTCGACGAGCACCGAGCAGGACCGTGTCGACGCCATGACCGGGGCCTACAACGAGGCCAGCAGCCCGATCAGGTTCCGGACCGAACCGGAGATCCTGGCGCTGGCCGAGGGTTGGGACATCGTGACCCCGCCCGGCCTGGTGCCCGTGGAGAGCTGGTCGGTCGACGGCTCCCGCCGGTACGCACCGTACGAGAGCGTCCGCGTCGTCGGGATGGCCGCCGTCCTGCCCGGTGGTCCCGCCTGTTCGGGGAGGCGTTGATCGTGCGGACCTTCGACGGCCGCGGATATCTGTCCGATGTCGACTCCGGTCCGGGCCGGAGGACGACGACCATCTTCCAATCGTGGTGGCCTGGGCTGTGGAACCACTGGTCGGGCGGTAAGGACAATTACCTTGCGGACCGGCTCCTCGGCGGCATCGTCGCGGAGAGGTACCCGGAGATCGAGCGGATCGCGGAGTTGCGGCTGGAGGCGCGGGCGCGGCTGGTGCGGTACATGGTCGCGGCCGCGAGCGTCCGGCAGCTCGCCGTCGTCGGTTGTGATCTGCCGGTGCGCGATGAGGTCCACGACGTCGCGCACCAGCGCGACCCGCGGGTGCGGGTGCTGTACGTCACCGACCACCCGGTCGTGATGGTCCACGCCCGCGGGCTCCTGGACGGCGCTGGCACCGCCGGTTACGTCGAGGCCGCGGTCACCGATCCGGCCCGGGTTCTGGCTGGAGCCGCCCCGATCCTGGACCTGGACGAACCGGTCGGGGTGCTGTTCCTCAACACCTTCGACGTCCTGGGCACCGCCACCGGCCGCCGCATCACGCGGGCTTTCGCCGACGCGCTCGCGCCCGGCAGCCACATCGCCCTCACCCACCTCAGCGCCCAAGGTCGTTCCTTGCCGAACGGCAGGACTTCGGCTGAGCGTGAGTTGCGCGACCTGTTCACCCTCTGGCAGACACCGCCACCGATCTTGCGCGACCGGGCCGAGGTCGCTCACCTGCTCAACGGCTGGAGCCTGCTGGAGCCGGGTGTGACCTCGGTCCCCCAGTGGCGCCCGGGATCGCTGCCCCATCAGCTCGACCCGAGCATGCCCGGGCGGATCCGTCTGGTGGTCGCCGCCGCCCGCAAGCCGGGCGTCCCGTCCCGCTTGCGGCGCTGAACCCGTTCGTTCCCGACCCGCGATACCCGACCCGCGTTACCGACAACGAAACGAAGATATGACCGATACGACATCCCTCCCCAAGCCCTCCCGGACCACGAAACCCGCACTGCGCAGCTTCGAGGACGCCATGCGCCTGCGGACCCAGACGGCGATGGCGAGCGTTCTGCTGGCGCTGATCGCGCCGCTGGTGCTGCTGCCGGTCGGCTACGGGGCCAGGGCCCTGCTCGGCTTACTGCCCTCGCCCGTGGGGGCCGTGCTGAGCATCGCCGTGGCCGCGGCCGCTGTCGCCGGTGTCGTGCTGGGCGCGGTCATCGGCTACCGCACCGGTCCGCTCATGAACGTGGACTGGGCTACCGCCGACGACTACGAGCGCGAGGTCACCGAGCCGCTCGGCGACGACGTCCGCGTCGTGCTGGCCGACGCCCAGCGCAAGGTCCGCGGCCGCACCCGGCACGCGGTCGGGGCGCACCTGTACGTCATGCGGCCTCTCCCCCCGCACCGGGAAGAGACCTGCACCATCGACGCGGGCGGCTGTGCGTGCGCGCAGATGCGGCTGTCGGCCGCCCTGGTCCCGAGCCGTCTGCACCCGGTGCTGGTGATCGGAGAGCGGCTCCTGAACGCGCCCACCCTGCTGGCGTTCGTCCTGGCCCACGAGGCCCACCATGCCCGGCGCGCGTCACGGACCCTGAATCTGCTGGTGGGCATGCCGTCGGTGGCGGCATGGCTGGCGGTGGGCCTGGCCGTCCCCTCGCGGCTGCTGCTCATCGCCAGCGCGGCGCTGTGGCTGAGCACCGCCGCCGCACACTGGGGCGACGAACTCCGGGCCGACATCGCCGCCGTCCGAGCCGTCGGCCCCGCCGCCGCCCGCGACTACTGGACGGCCGTGCAGGACGCCCGCCCCCGCCAGAGCAGCGCGGACAAGGCGCTGCACGTGATCATGTGGCTGCTGGCACCACACCCGCCCATCCCCGTGCGCGCCGCGCTGGCCGCCCGGATCCCCGGCCCGTCCCCCACCCCGCGCCCCTGATCCTCGCCCGGCCGCGGGCCGGACCGCCGTCCGACCGGCGCCTCCGATCCGATCGGCGCGGTCCGAATTCCTCAGGGTCTGCGGCCGGGCGAGCTCCCGCCCGTCTCCCGCTCACGCCTCGCTCACCACCTCGATCAGCAAAGGACGGACCTCACCCGTGCTGTTCACCGTCATGGCCTTGAACTTCCAGTACGGCGGCCGTAGGGACGCCGACGGCCGCCCCGATGATCGGTGGCCTGACCTGGTCGGCATCGTCAGCAAGGAGAAGCCTGACCTGCTGCTGGGCCAGGAAGCCCACGGCTGGGGAGGCTTCCCGCGCCTCCAGGCCGCCGCGGAAGACGCCCTGGGGATGCGCGCCCACGTCGCCCCCTCCCCGTCCGGGGCGCACACCGTGGTGATGCACCGCACCGACACCCTCCAGTGGCGACGCTGGGAGACCCGATACGCGCGCGAAACCCTCAACGGGTTCGGCGTCGGCGTGCTCGACCTCATCGCCGACCCGAAGGTGAAGGTGCCGCTCACCGCCATTCCCGTGCACCTGAACCCGTACTCGGTGCAGCGGGCCGCCACGGAGGCGCAGCTGCTGATCGGCCGCCTCTACCGGTACGGCGGCATGGGCCTGATGGGAGGCGACATCAACCACCCAGCGCCCGGCGACCCCGAACCCGACTGGGACAGCGTCCCGCCCTACAACCGCAGCTCCCGCTGCCACCGCCGCAGCCACCCCGACGAACCCTGGCGCGGCAACACCCTCGTCGGCCAGACCCTCCGCGACGCCGACCTGGTCGACGCAGCCGCGCACATGGCGGCACACACCGAAGACACCGGCCTGCTCGCCCCGACCGCCCGCCACGGCGGCATCCGGACCGACCAGATCTGGGTCACCGACAACATGACCGATGCCGTGGCCGACTACCGGCGAATCCCCACCGGCCAGGCCAGCGACCACGACGCGATCCTCGTCACGATCGACACCGCCGCCCTGCGCCAGGTCCAGGCCCGCCCATGGACCTGAACGCCCTGCGATTCGGTGTTTTCTACGACGGCCGATGGTTCAGTGGGCTGTGGCGATACCTGGCCGATCACTCGGCCTGGCGGGCGGCCCCGACCTTCCTGGGCGTGCACGACGCGCTGCGCTGGTACCTGTACCGCGAGTTCGCCCACCCGCTGCCTGCGATCCACCGGGTCTGCGCGCACTACATGCTCGGCCGCCCCGCCGCCGTCGGCGAGCGCAGCACGCCGGCGAATTGGGAAACGGTCCTGGCCCGCTTCGGCATCGTCCGCCACGACGCCCCGCACG
>JBOHBY010000012.1:0-10772 GCA_050698635.1 Spirillospora sp. | reverse complement strand
TAGCCGACGATCGCGACGGCGGGCACCTCGTTGCGGCGCCGCGACCCGCGCTGGGTCTCGCGCACCACCTTCATGGCGCCGATCTCGCGGCGGAGCTTGGACATGCGGTTGCGGATGCGCCTGCGGTCGAGCTCGATCTTGGTCTCACCGGGACCGCGCCCGCCGATGCCCACGCCGCCCGCGGCCCGACCGCCGACCTGCCGGGACAGCGCCTCGCCCCAGCCGCGCAGCCGCGGCAGCAGGTAGTCGAGCTGCGCGAGCTCGACCTGCGCTTTGCCCTCGCGGCTCTTGGCGTGCTGGGCGAAGATGTCCAGGATCAGCGCGGTCCGGTCGATCACCTTGACCTGGACGGTCTCCTCCAGGTGCCGCAGCTGGCTCGGGGCCAGCTCGCCGTCGCAGATGACGGTGTCGGCGCCGGTGGCGATGACGATGTCGCGCAGCTCCGCGGCCTTGCCGGAGCCGATGTAGGTGGCCGGGTCGGGACGGTTGCGCCGCTGGACGAGCCCCTCCAGCACTTCCGAGCCCGCGGTCTCGGCGAGCAGCGCCAGCTCGCGGAGGGAGTTCTCGGCGGCCTCGGCGGTGCCGTCCGTCCACACGCCGACGAGGACGACCCGCTCCAGCCGGAGCGCGCGGTACTCGACTTCGGTGACGTCGGTCAGCTCGGTGGACAGGCCGGCGATGCGACGCAGTGCCCGCCGGTCCTCAAGGTCGAGTTCGCCCGTCATGGGCTCGTACTCGGGCGCGTCCCGGTCCTCGAACTCGTCGGTCTGGTCTGCGGAGAAAGGTTGAGTCATATGTCCTCTGTGCAACGCCGCGGCGCGGCTGTGTCTTCCCGCCGATCGTCTCACGTGCCGTCACGGCGGTCACGCGGTTATCCGCGCCCGCCGGGGGCACCGCTTTGACCGGGCTCACCACCGCCAAGTAGCGTTCTCCACATAACAGAAGTGAAATTTCACTATACGAAAGGGCGGGCAGATGGCTGGACTTGACGGCATCGAGGTCACCGGACCCCTCGGCGATCGGTACGAGGAGATCCTGACCCCCGAGGCGCTCGGCCTGCTCGCCTCCCTGCAACGCGAGTTCGGCGCGCGGCGCGAGGAACTGCTGGCGGCCCGCGCAGAACGCCAGCGCGCCCTCTCCGCGGGCGGCACGCTCGACTTCCTGCCCGAGACCGCGAACGTCCGGGAGGACGGCGCCTGGCGTGTCGCCGCCCCGGCCCCCGGCCTGGAGGACCGCCGCGTCGAGATCACCGGCCCGACGGACCGGAAGATGACGATCAACGCGCTGAACTCCGGCGCCAAGGTGTGGCTGGCCGACCTCGAGGACGCCAACACCCCGCTCTGGGACAACATGATCGAGGGGCAGCTCAACCTCCGCGACGCCCTCGACCGCACCATCGACTTCACCGACGCGACGAGCGGCAAGTCCTACGCGCTCAAGGACGACGCCGAACTCGCGACCATCGTCGTCCGGCCGCGCGGCTGGCACATGGAGGAAAAGCACCTCCTCGTCGACGGGCGGCCCATGTCCGGCTCGCTCTTCGACTTCGGCCTGTACTTCTTCCACTGCGCACGCCGCCAGCTGGACAAGGGCAAAGGCCCCTACTTCTACCTGCCGAAGATGGAGAGCCATCTTGAGGCGCGGCTGTGGAACGACGCGTTCAACCTCGCCCAGGACGCCCTGGACATCCCGCGCGGCACCATCCGCGCGACCGTGCTCATCGAGACGATCCCGGCCGCGTTCGAGATGGACGAGATCCTCTACGAGCTGCGCGACCACTCCGCCGGGCTGAACGCCGGACGCTGGGACTACCTGTTCTCCGTCATCAAGAAGTTCCGGGACAGGGGCGTGGACTTCGTCCTGCCCGAACGGAACGCGATCACGATGACCGCGCCGTTCATGCGGGCCTACACCGAACTGCTCGTCCGGACGTGCCACAAGCGCGGCGCGCACGCGATCGGCGGGATGGCGGCGTTCATCCCGTCCCGCCGCGACGAGGAGGTCAACAAGGTCGCGCTGGAGAAGGTCAGGGCCGACAAGACCCGCGAGTCCGGCGACGGCTTCGACGGCTCCTGGGTCGCGCACCCCGACCTCGTCCCCGTCTGCCGGGAGGTCTTCGACGCCGTCCTCGGCGACCGGCCGAACCAGCGCGACCGGCTCCGCGAGGACGTCCGCATCTCCGCCGCCGACCTGCTCGACATCAAGGCCACCCCCGGCGACATCACCGAGGCGGGCCTGCGCAACAACATCGACGTGGCGCTGCGCTACCTCGCCACCTGGCTGGACGGCGCCGGCGCGGTCGCGATCCACAACCTGATGGAGGACGCCGCGACCGCCGAGATCTCCCGCTCCCAGGTGTGGCAGTGGATCTACAACGGCGTCCCCACCGCCGAGGGCCGCAAGATCACGAAGGAGTGGGTCGAGCAACTCCTGGACGAGGAACTCGCCGAGATCCGCGAGGAACTGGGCCAGTCCTACAACGAACCCCGCTACAACCAGGCCGTGACCCTCTTCAAGGACGTCACCCTCGCCGCCGAATACTCCGAATTCCTTACCACCCCCGCCTATACACAAATGCCGTAATCTCGGAGCCCGACCCTTGCGACCCACATACGACGCCCGTATCCCGGACTAGGCGGCCAACCCACCTTCGACAAGCCTCAGCCGGGGTCACGGGTCGTGCGGCCGGAGGCGCCCAGCGCCGGAGGTCGCACGACCCGACGGGCGGCGGGGGTCCCAGGGGGTCGCGCCCCTGGGCGACACCGAGGATGGTGGGAGTGATGGACGCGTTGCTGGATGTGCTTGGGCCTCGGCTGGTCGGGATCGTCGGGGGCGAGTGGGTGATCACCGATGCGGTGCGGCTGCGTACGTATGAGTGCGATGGGCTGACCAACCACCGGTCGACGCCCGCTGTCGTCGTGCTGCCCGACAGCGCCGAGCAGGTCGCGGCGATCGTGCGGGAATGCGCGGCCGCCGGGGTGCCGTACGTGGCGCGCGGGTCCGGGACGGGACTGTCGGGCGGGGCGCTCCCGCGCGCGGACGGCGTGCTGATCGTCACGTCGCGGATGCGTCGGATCCTGGAGATCGACATTCCGGGGCAGCGGGCCGTGGTCGAGCCCGGGGTGATCAACCTGGACGTGACGCGGGCCGTCCAGCGGTACGGGTATTACTTCGCGCCTGATCCGTCCAGCCAGCAGATCTGCTCGGTCGGCGGGAACGTGGCGGAGAACTCCGGCGGCGCGCACTGCCTGAAGTACGGGTTCACCGCGCATCACGTGCTGTCGTGCGAGGTCGTGACACCGGACGGCGAACTGGTGGAGCTGGCGGCGGATGGGCCTGGTTATGACCTGCTGGGGGTGTTCGTCGGGGCGGAGGGCACGCTCGGCATCACCACCAAGATCACCGTGCGGCTGACGCGGGCGCCGGAGACGGTGCGGACGCTGCTGGCGGCGTTCGGGTCGATCGAGGCGGGCGGCGGCGCGGTGTCGGCGATCATCGGCGCGGGCGTCGTCCCGGCGGCGATCGAGATGATGGACGCGCTGTCGATCGAGGCGGCGGAGGCGGCGGTGCGCTGCGAGTATCCGGCGGGCGCGGGCGCGGTGCTGATCGTGGAGCTCGACGGCCCCGAGCCGGAGGTGGCGGCGCAGTTCGCCGAGGTGGAGCGGCTGTGCCGGGACGCGGGCGCGTTCGAGATCCGCATCGCCGCCGACGACGCTGAGCGGGCGCTGATCTGGAAGGGGCGCAAGTCGGCGTTCGCGGCGGTCGGCCGGATCAGCCCGGCGTACATCGTCCAGGACGGCGTGATCCCGCGGACGTCGCTGCCGCGGGTGCTGGCGAGTATCGACGCGCTGTCGGCCGAGTCGGGCGTGCGGGTGGCGAACGTGTTCCACGCGGGTGACGGGAACCTGCATCCGCTGGTTCTGTTCGACGACGCGGAACCCGGCGCGGAGGAACGCGCAGAGGCGGTTTCGGGCGCGATCCTCGATCTGTGCATCGAGCACGGTGGTTCCATCACGGGCGAGCATGGTGTCGGTGTCGATAAAGCTCGCTATATGCCGCGCATGTTCACCGACACCGATCTGGACACGATGCAGATGGTCCGCTGTGGTTTCGACCCTGCGGGGCTGTGCAATCCAGGGAAGGTGTTCCCGACGCCGCGTTTGTGCGGCGAGGTGCCGGGCGTGCGCAGGGGCGCCCACCCGTACGAGGGAAAGGCGGACCTTTTCTGATGCGGCCCCTGGACGCCCTGGCGAAGGTCTGTGGCGACGTACGGCCCGGTGAACCGGCGGAAGGCGTGCTCGGTGTGGAGCCCGCGCTGGTCGCCGCGCCGGAGAACGTGGCCGAGGCCGCCGACGTCATGCGCGTCGCCGCCGAGAACGGGCTGGCGGTCGTCCCGCGTGGCGCCGAAACCCGCCTCGACTGGGGCGCGCCCCCGGAAAGGTGCGATCTGCTCGTCGACACTCACCGGCTGGACGGTCTCGTCGAACATGCGGCGGGCGACCTTGTGGCGAAGGTGGAGGCGGGGCTGCCGATGGAGCGGCTCGGCGAACAGCTCGCAGAACGCGGTCAGCGGCTCGCGCTGGACGCTCCCCTGCCGGGTTCCACGGTCGGCGGCACGATCGCCACGGGCGCGGCGGGGCCGCTTCGTTCCCTCTACGGAACGCCCCGCAACCTGGTCATCGGGCTGACGATCGTCCGGGCGGACGGTCAGATCGCGCGTTCCGGCGGGAAGGTCGTCAAGAACGTCGCCGGGTACGACCTCGGACGCCTGTTCTCCGGGTCGTTCGGAACGCTCGGGCTCATCGTGGACGCCACATTCCGACTGCATCCCGTGCCCGAGGCCACGGCGTTCGTGGTGTGTGCCGTAAGCGGTGCCGAGGACGCGCATGACGCCGTCCAGACCGTCCTTCATTCGGCGGTGGCGCCGAGTGCGGTGGAGTACATCGGGCCAGGGACGGTCGCGGTCCTCTTGGAGGGCGTACCGGACGGTGTCGCCGCGCGCGCTCGGCAGATCGCAGAGCTCCTCGGCGAGAACGCCGAAATCGCGGCGGCCGCACCGGAGGGCTGGGGGCAGTACCCGGACGGCACCACCCTCATCGACATCAGCGCCCCACCGTCCGCCTTCCGCGACCTCGTCACCTTGCTGGGCCCGGACATCGCCGTCACGTGGAGCGGCAGCGGGCAAGGCCATGTGGGTCTCCCCGCCGAGTCGACGCCGGATGAAGTGGCCCACGTCCTGGGAAGCCTTAGGGACGTGCTGGGGCGGCACCGTGGCGGCGCCGTCGTCCGCTATACGCCGGAAGAGGTGCGCGGCGAGATCGACCTGTGGGGGCCGGTCCCGGCGCTCGCGTTGATGCGGCGCGTGAAAGACCAGTTCGACCCGGACCATCGGCTGTCCCCCGGCCGTTTCGCTGGAGGAATCTGATGAGCGCCGAGGACGATCTCCCAAAGCTGCTCGGAGACTGCGTACATTGCGGTTTCTGCCTGCCGACGTGCCCGACGTACGTCCTGTGGGGCGAGGAGATGGACTCGCCCAGGGGCCGTATCCATCTCATGCAGCAGCACGTGGACGGAGCACCGCTCGGCGACCCGATGGTGGAGCATTTCGACCGCTGCCTGGGCTGCATGGCGTGCGTGACGTCCTGTCCCTCCGGCGTGCAGTACGACCGGCTCATCGAAATGACCCGCGCCGAGGTCGAACGGGAGCATCCCCGTTCGCTGAAGGAACGTGCCATCAGGGAGCTGGTCTTCCAGCTGTTCCCGTACAGGCGGCGGCTTCGTGCGCTACGCGGACCCCTGCGCGCGTACCAGAAGTCGGGTCTGGACCGGCTCGTCCGGCGCAGCGGCCTTCTGGAGCGCGTATCGCCGTCCGTCGCCGCGATGGAAAGGCTCGCACCGCCCCTGGGCAAGGCGCCGAGACTGCCCGAACGCGTAGCGGCGCGCGGTGGGCGGCGCGCCACGGTCGGGATGCTGACCGGTTGCGTGCAAGCCGAATTCTTTCCGGGCGTGAATGCCGCAACGGCCCGCGTCCTGGCACTGGAGGGCTGCGATGTCGTCATCCCCAGGGACCAGGGCTGCTGCGGCGCGCTCTCCCTGCATTCCGGCCGCGAGGACGAGGCCCGCGCCTTCGCCCGGCGGACGATCGAGATGTTCGAGGCCGTCGACGTCATCGTGGTGAACTCCGCGGGCTGCGGGTCGGCGATGAAGGAGTACCGCGCGCTGCTCGCCGACGAGCCCGCCTGGGCGGCACGGGCGGACGCGCTGTCGGCCAGGACCCGCGACTTCGCGGAGTTCCTCGCCGATCTCGGGCCGCGCGCGGAACGGCGCCCCGTTCCGGTCACCGTCGCCTACCACGACGCCTGTCACCTGGCCCACGCGCAGGGCATCCGCAGCCAGCCGCGGGCCCTGCTCGCGGCCATCCCCGACCTGACCGTCAGCGAGATCGCCGAACCGGACATCTGCTGCGGCTCCGCGGGGACCTACAACCTGTTCCAGCCGGAGGCCGCCGGTGAACTCGGCGACCGCAAGGCGGTGAACGTGGACGCCACCGGAGCCGAACTACTGGTCGCCGCCAACCCCGGCTGCTCCATGCAGATCGCCACCGCGCTGCGGCGGCGCGGCGCCGCGATCGCCGTCGCGCACACCGCGCAGGTGCTGGACGCCTCCCTGCGCGGACTCGGTCGCGACGCGCTCGTCGCACGCGATTCGTAGGCCCTGACCAGGGACATCACCGTTTCGGTCGTCCGGTATCCTGACCGACTGCCTGAGATGGGACGCGCTTACTGAGCCTGAGGTAGGCCCGAGGGAGCACGCACAATCATGTCCACGAGCTATCAACCGAACCGTTCTCACCGCCGGAGGAAGAAGAGCAACGCGCGGAGGATCGGCCTCGCCGGGACGCTCGCCGGGGCCGTCGGGATCGCCGCCGTCGCCGCCGGGATCGTCGTATTCCGGCCGGGCTCGGACTCCGGCGAGGAACCCGCCCGGCAGACGTCGGCCGGGCAGGGCGACGCGGGTACGCCCGGCCCGTCCGTCCCCGCGCCGAAGACCGGTCCGCCGGTCGAATTCATGACGCCGGAGGGTTACGGCTACAGCCTCGCCGCCGTCAAGGCCGGAACGGACAGGCAACCCTTGGGCGCCACCCAGGCCCCGCCGTCCGGCACGACGTACGCCTACGCCGACTACGTCCTCACCAACAGCCAGCGGCGGCCTGTGCTGCTGGACTATCCCGCTGACCTTTTCTTGCCGAAGGCACGGGTCCCGTCGTCCACGCGTGAACGGTGCATGCCGCAGCCGGGCATCCCTGACGACATGTGCACGCTCCCCAACCAGAGCAGGATCACCGCCCGGGTCGGCGGAGCGAAACCGCCGGTGGACGAGAACGGCAGCACGATGATCCCGGCGGGCGGCTCGTACGTGGTGCGGATCGCCACCGAACTCCCGGTCAACGACGACCTGTCCGCCGCCGACCTGCGGCTGTACGTGTGGAACGCGCGGTTCACCAACGACCGCAAGGGCGTCAGGCTCGCGTTCCCCTGATCGGCCCCGCTGCGCCGGTTGCCTACCGTGGGGTCGTGAACCCGATGTCCTGGTAGGCGGGCTCGAAGAAGCCGCAGGCGCCCAGATTGGCCAAGCTCGCGCGCGTGGCGACGAGCTGTGGACGCTGGTACAGCGGCAAGACCGACACCTGGCGCCAGATGAGCCGGTCGGTTCTGTTCACAAGGACGTGAATTCTCGCCGGGTCGACCTCTGCGATGGCCCGATCCATGGCCGTGTCGATGGCCGCTGTGCCGATGCGGGAGTAATTCTGCTGGACGCGGTCGCCACGCGGTCGTGCGAAGACCGACTGCATCGGAGACACCGGGAAGGACGTGCCCAGCCAGGAGAACGGGACGATATCGAAGTTCCCGGGCACTACATACCGGTCGAGAGCGTCGTCAGCAGGCACGGGCACAATGTTCACTTGGACGCCGATGCGTTCGAGCAGGGCGCGGGTGAGTTCCCCTTCGCGCTTGCCGATCGGGACCCCGGACGGGACGACGAAACGTAGCGAGAGCGTGCGTCCTGCCCTGGTTCGGTACTTGCCCCCGTGTAGCGTCCAGCCTGCTTCGTCCAGGAGCCTTCTGGCACGGGCTGGGTCGTAATTCCCGAGGTCTCCGGAGTTGTCCTGGTAGCCGTCTTGGGTGTTGACGTAGAAATGGTTGCCGAGTGTCTGGACGGACACTCCGAGACCAGACAGGTCGGCCCTGGCGATGACGTGCCGGTCAATGCCGAGCACGACGGCCCGCCGCACCCGCACATCGGAAAGGACGGGCCCGGCGGCGTTGAGCGTGAGATGCCGCCAGTCCGGGCCGCCTGCGCGCCGTACGGCGGCCCCTGGAACGCTCTGGACGCGTTGCAAGGCACCGGCGTCGAGACCGATGTCCATGAGGTCGATCTCGTCATTGGCGAACGCGCCGGGCATCGCGGTGGTGTCCATGGTGCGATAGACAATGCGGTCGAGTTTCGCTGGCGCGCCCCACCAGGCGGGATCGCGGACGATGGTGACGGTCTTGGCCGTCCGGTCGATTCTCTGGAATTTGAACGGTCCGGCCGTGACGGGCAGCCGGTTCACCCAGCCGGTGTTGAAAGCGCGAGGCGTGGCGTAGGCGGTGGCCGGGTAGAGCGGGCTGAACAGGCTGCGCCAGTCTGCGTACGTCCCGTCGAACGTCACTTTCACCGCGTGTTCGCCTGGGCTGTGGTCGATTCGCTTGATTCGGCGGTAGCCCGTGACGGTCGAGACCTCGTAGCCCGGGTCACGTCCAGAGAGCGCACGCGCCTGCGCCACGAAGTCGGCGTATCCGATGGAACGGCCGTCCGACCACCTCGCCCGTGGGTTGAGCGAGTAGGTGACAGTCTGGCCGTGCTTGGTGCGCTTCACCTTCGCCGATCGGAGATATTCGGGGGCGCGACGCGGAACGGCCTTCTCGTCAGCCCGCATCAGATACGGCAGGACACCCTGAATGACCTGCTCCACCGCTCCTGTGGTGCCGTTGACGTGGTTGAGGTTCCACTGGGCAGGGAACTCCGGCAGCGGCCAGCGCAGCGTCCCGCCGTTGACGACACGGTCACGGGGCGTCGGATTGACGTCGGACGCTGGGAGCCGTCCAGAGATCGCGCGGGTATCCGGCTCCCCCGCGCTACTGCAACCACCCACGGCCACTACCAACGGGATGCCTACGAGTATGCGTTTCATCGTCTGACCTCAGCGTCGAGTAGCACGCGCGTGTAGGGGTGAGTGGGGGCTTCATACACGTCGTCCACCGAACCGATCTCGACGATGCGTCCCGCGTACATGACGGCGATCCGGTCAGCGATCCGGTGGACGAGGGCCAAGTCATGAGCGACCAACAGATAAGCCAGACCGAGTCGCTCTTTCAGTTGCTCTAGAACGGCCATGATGTCGGCTTGGATTGAAGCGTCCAGGGCCGATACAGGCTCGTCCAAGAGCAAGAGACGCGGTTCCAGGGCCAACGCTCTAGCGATGCTCACACGCTGCTTCTCCCCGCCGGAAAGAGCGTGCGGATATCGGCGGGCATGCCTGGAATCCAAGCCCACCAATTCCAACAGCTCTGCGACACGACCACTGACCCTGGACCGCGGTACACCGTGCGTGGTCAGCGGTTCGGCGAGGATGGCCGCCACCCGCATTCGTGGGTCAAGGGACGAATACGGGTCCTGGAACACGACCTGGATGTCCCGCCGCAATGCCTTGCGCTGGGCGGCGCGCAAGACGGCCGTGTCGTGCCCGAAGACGGCGATACGTCCGTGCTGCGGACGCGACAGTCGCAGAATCTCCATCAGGGTCGTGGTCTTGCCGGATCCCGACTCCCCCACGAGCGCGAGTGTCTCGCCCTCCCGGACATCGAATCCGACGCCGTCAACGGCCCGTATCGTCCCGGCTTTCCGGCGCGGGAACGAGCCCTTGTAGAGCGGAAAGTGACGGACGAGGCCCTCCACCTCCAGCACCACCGGGCGTCCAGAACGCTCAGTCACAGCCCTACGAATGGACGACCTACCGCTAGGCCGTAGCTCGACCGGCCCCGGCTCCATGGCACGTCCGGCATGCATCACCATTACGCGGTCGGCGCATCTGGCGATGACGTCCAGGTCATGGCTGATCAGCACGATCGCGGCGCCGATGGTCTCTGCCGCGTGGCGCCGTAGCAGGTTCAGGACCTGTGCCTGGACGGTCACGTCCAGCGCGGTGGTCGGCTCGTCCGCGAGGATGACGCCCGGACCGTTGGCGATCGCCATGGCGATCATCACGCGCTGCCGCATGCCGCCGGAGAGCTCGTGCGGGTACGCGCGCACGCGGCGGCGCTCGATCCCGACGAGCTCGAGCAGGTCGCCGGCGCGGGAGAGCGCGTCGCGGCGCCGGATGCGCTCGTGCGCCTGCATCATGTCGACGAACTGGTCGCCGACCCGCAGCACGGGGTTGAGCGCGCTCATCGCGCTCTGGAAGACCATCGAGACGTTGCGCCAGCGGTAACGGCGGAGCTCGCGCCGGCTCAGCGTCGCGAGGTCGCGGCCGCGGAAGAGGATGCGCCCGCCGCTGATCCGGGCGGGCTCGCGCAGGATCTGGAGGATCGCGCCGGCCGTCGTGCTCTTCCCGCACCCCGACTCGCCCGCGAGCCCGAGCAGCTCCCCGGGCGCGAGCGCGAGGCTGACGTGGTCGACCGCGCGGACACGGCGGCCGTCGAGCACGTAGTCGACGACGAGGTCGTCGAGCT
>JBOHBY010000011.1:0-5388 GCA_050698635.1 Spirillospora sp. | reverse complement strand
GTCGGCGTCGCCCCGGTCGACCGACCGGCGGACGGTCGCCAGGCGCGTGGCGGCCAGGTCGCCGATGCCCGCGCTGACCGTGTGCGGGCCGACGTCCAGGCCCAGCACGGGCGCGGCGCGGCCGCGCAGCGAGACCCGCACGGCGGGACGGCCGACCTGCCGGGGCTCGGCGTCCGGGTCGTGCTGCTGGAGCCAGCCCGCGCCGACCAGGTCGTCCACCGCCTGGCCCACGGTCGGGCGGGTCAGGCCGGTCAGCCTGACGAGCTCGGCCAGCCGCACCGGCCCCGGCGCCCGCTCGCGCACGGCGCGCAGCACGGCGGCGGTGTTGAGGCGGCGCAGCACCGGGGTGCCGACCGCGCGATCGTCGTCCTCCATGCCCGCGTCCATGCTCCCGTCCATCGTGCAGTATCCGCTCCTCCGGAAGATCCACAAGAACCCTTGACCTCGGGGTCCGGCGGAGACATCATGATCTCCGTCCGGGTTTTGTAAGGACCTTAACAAATCTGCGGTGGAGGTGTCCGCCATGACGCTGGGTCCGCGAAGAAAATCACGACGACACAGACGGCGGGGGTTCGGTGATCGTTCCCGTGCGGTCATCCTCGCGGTGGTGGCGCTGCTGGTCGTGCCGCTCGCCGCGGCCGTGCCGGCCGTCCCACCGGCCGCCGCCACGACGCGAACGACAAGTACGGGACCGGCGGCGCGGGCGCTGGAACGGATCATCGGCGGGCACCGGGCCCGGCAGATCACGCTGAAGACGATCGGCAAGGGCGACGGGCCCGACCGCTACCGGATCTCCGCCGAGCGCGGACGGCTCGTCATCGCGGGCACGACCCCGGCCGTCCAGCTCACCGGGTTCGGCCGGTACCTGCGCGACGTCGCGCACGCCGACTTCGCGATCGGCGGGGCGCAGCTCGACCTGCCCGCGCGGCTGCCGCTGCCGTCCGCCCCGATCGACGGGGACGCCTCCGTCGCGCACCGGTTCGCGCTCAACGACACCAACGAGGGCTACGCGGGCGCGTACCTCAGCTGGGACGAGTGGGAGCGCCGCATCGACGCGCTCGCGCTGCTCGGCATCAACGAGGTGCTGGTGTACGAGGGGCAGGACGCCGTCTACCAGCGCACGTTCCAGCAGTTCGGGTACAGCTCCGCGGAGATGCGCGGCTGGATCCCGCAGCCCGGCCAACAGGCGTGGTGGCTGCTGCAGAACATGTGCTGCACCGACGCGCCGATCTCCCAGCAGCTCATCGACCGCCGCGCGGCACTGGCCCGGCGCATGGTCGACCGGCTGCGCGAGCTGGGCATGACGCCGGTGCTGCCCGGCTACTACGGCACCGTCCCAACCGACTTCGAGGTCCGCAACCCGGGGGCGCACACCGTCCCGCAGGGCAAATGGAACGCTCTACAGCGTCCCGACTGGCTCGACCCGACCGGACCCGAGTTCGGCAAGGTCGCGTCGGCGTTCTACAAGGCCCAGACCGACCTGTACGGCGCCAGCACCATGTACAAGATGGACCTCCTGCACGAGGGCGGCACGGCCGGGAACGTTCCCGTGCCCGAGGCGTCGAAGGCCGTGCAGAACGCGCTCGACGCCGCGCACCCCGGCGCGACCTGGGTGATCCTCGGCTGGCAGAACAACCCGCGCAAGGAGACGCTCCAGGCGATCGACCGTTCGCGGATGTTCATCGTCGACGGCATCACCGAGCAGCCCAACATCACCGACAGGGAGAAGGACTTCCTCGGCACGCAGTACGCCTTCGGCACGATCTGGAACTTCGGCGGCCACCAGAACTTCGGCGCCGGGCTCACCGTCTGGAACGAGAAGTTCCACGCCATACGGGCGAAACCCGGCAACACGATGAACGGCATCGCGCTGATGCCCGAGGCGATCGACAACAACCCGGCCGCGGTCGCGTTCTTCGCCGACATGGCGTGGCGGGACGGCCCCGTCGACATGGACGCCTGGTTCGACGCGTACGCCACCGCCCGCTACGGCGCCGCCGACCCGCACGCCCGCGCCGCCTGGCGGACCATCGCCCGCACGGCCTACGCCTGGCCCGCGGGCAAGGACACCCGGCACGTGACCGGCCTGTTCGACGACGAGCCCGGCCTCACCAACACCGGCACCCCGCTCCAGTACGACCCGGCCGAGTTCGAGCGGGCGCTGCGCGAACTGCTGCAGGTCGATCCGCGGCTGCGGCGCTCCGGCGCGTACCGCTACGACCTCGTCGACGTCGCCCGCCAGGTGCTCGCCAACCGGAGCAGACTGCTGCTACCGAAGATCAACGACGCCTACCGGGCCCGCGACCGCGCCGCGTTCGAGCGACTCACCGGCCGGTGGACGGACGAGATCCGCCTCATGGACCGGGTCCTCGGCACCGACCCGAACTTCCTCCTCGGCGCCTGGCAGCGCGAGGCGTCCCGCCAGGCGGCGAGCAGGAGCGAGGCCGCGACCCTCGACTACAACCTCAAGTCGCTGGTCACACTGTGGGAGAGCGGCGCCCCCGGGCTCCAGGACTACGCGCGCCGCGAGTTCAACGGCCTCGTCGGCGGCTACTACGCCAAGCGCTGGACGATGTTCTTCGACGAACTCGGACGCGCGATGGAGAACGGCACCGAACCGAAGCGGATCGACTGGCGCGACGTCGCCGAACGCTGGGCCCGCGCCGGAACCCGCTACGCCGCCGAACCGCGCGGCGACGCCTACCGTCTCGCCGAACAGGTCGCGCTGGAGCCCGTCGGCGCGCTCGCCCTCGCCTCCGACAGGAAGGGCGTCGCACCGGGCGGGAGCGTCCGCGTCACCGCGACCTTCACCAACGAGTCGGCGATCAGCGCGGCCCGGGGCGTGCGGTTCCGGCTGTCGGCGCCCGGCGGCTACGAGGTCAAGGCCGGGGACGCCCCCGGAGGCGACGTCGAACCCGGCAAGACCGCGACCGCGACGTGGACGGTCACCGCGCCCCGCGACGCCGAGCCCGGCGCCCTCCCTGGCCTCGACGGCACAGTGTCATGGCGTACAGGTAAAGGTGAATCCGAGAGCGCGAGCGCGCACGCCCTGCTGATGGTCGGCGGGAGCACGGTGGGCGAGCCCTACAAGACGGCCTCGTCGACCAGCGCCGCGTTCGCGCAGAAGGGCGACACGGTCGGCATCGCCGCGGGCGGTGACGACATGTGGGGCGACACCAACGAGTACGCGACCGTCTACAAGGACGACGGGCTGACGCCGGGCAGCGCGGTGTCCACGACGGTGACCAGGCTGGACGGCTCGTCCCCCTGGACCCGGGCCGGGCTCGTCGCCAGCGACGACCTGACCAAACCCGGGGCGGCCGGGACGGCCGGGTACGCGAACATCGCCGTCACGCCCGACCACGGCTGCGTCTTCTCCTGGGACGGCGACGGCGACGGCCGCCTCGACCACTACACCGAGGTCGGCGGGTTCACCGCGGGCGCCGTCCACGTGCGGCTCGGCAGGGACGGCGACCGGATGACCGGGTCGTGCAGCTCCGACAACAAGAACTGGGCCGTGGTCGGCTCCGGAACCGTCCCCGGCAAGGCGGGCGCGCAGGACGTCGGCATGTTCGTCAGCGCCGTCGGCCGGCACACCGCGCAGGAGGCGATCGCCCTGTTCGGCGGCGGGATCGTCTCGTCGCCCGGCACGTCACGCGACGGGTCAGGCGACCCGTTGCAGAGCCTCGGCAAGCCGGTGACGGCGCTGTCGTCCGAGCCGGGACGTCCGCCGGAGGCCGCCAACGACGGCAACCGCGCCAACTCGCCCTACTGGGGCGGACGGATGACCTACGGCGAGAACTGGTGGCGGGTCGACCTCGGCGCCGTCAACGACGTGTCGCGCGTCAACGTCCGCAACTACGTCGACGGCACCCGCTACTACACCTACCGGCTGGAGGGCAGCCTCGACGGCGAGCACTGGTTCACCCTCGGCGGGCGGGGCGGGCCCCGTCCCGCCGCCGACGCGGGCGACACGGTGAACACCGAGGCCAGGGCCCGCTACGTGCGGGTGGTCGGGCTCGGCAACACCGCCAACCTGACCTTCCACCTGTCGGAGGTGAGCGTCTACGGAACCCCCGTGTCCTGACGGGCGGGTGCGGATCGTCCCGTAACGGGTGACAACCGCCCTGATAGGCTGCGAGGCTTTGCTTGTACCCCGGCCACCCCTTGGAGGGTGGCCGGGGTATCTACAAGACAGGTCGGCAAAGTCAGGGCGCTTCGCGGAGCGACGCGGCGCGGCGATGGGGATATCGAGGAGGCGACGGCTGTGACCGTCTCGATGGTGAAGGGCCAGCGGATCTCGCTGGAGAAGCCCGGCGGCTCGCTGAGCATGGTCCGGATGGGCCTGGGCTGGGACGCGGTCAAGAAGAAGGGCTTCTTCGGCTCGCGGGAGCGCGACATCGACCTCGACGCGTCCTGCGTGCTGTTCGCCGACACCGCCCTCGCCGACGTGGTCTACTTCGGCAAGCTGACCAGCGACGACGGTTCCGTCCGGCACACCGGCGACAACCTGACCGGGGCGGGCGACGGCGACGACGAGTCCGTGATCGTCGACCTGAGCCGGCTGCCGGTGCACGTCACGTCGCTGGTGTTCACCGTCAGCTCCTTCAACGGGCAGACGTTCAACGAGGTCGAGAACGCGTTCTGCCGACTGGTCAACGAGATGGACGGCGGCGAGCTGGCCCGCTACACGCTGACGGGCGGCGGCGCCCACACCGCGATGGTGATGTCCCGGATCTACCGGCACGGCGACGGCTGGAAGATGAACGCGATCGGCGAGCCCTGCCACGGCCGCACGTTCGAGGACATGCTGCCGGTGATCGCCAACCACGCCTGACCGCCCGATGGCCGATCTCTCCCGTGGCGCCAATGCGCCGCTGCCCGCCCGCCAGGTGACCGCCACCGTGTCCTGCGCGCTGCCCGTGGACGTCAGCGCCCTGGTCGTGGACCGGGACCTGCGCGTGCGCGACGACTCCGACCTGGTGTTCTTCAACGCGCCCGAGGCGCCGGGCGTGCGGTGGGCCGACGGCGGCGGCCGCCAGCGCCTCGAACTCGACCTCGACGCCGTGCCCGCGGACGCGCACGCGGTGCTGATCGCGGTCAGCCTGACCGGGTCGGGGTCGTTCGGGTCGATGCCCCCGCCGCAGGTGCGGCTGACCGGGGACGACGGCGTCTCCCTGGCCGTGTTCGCCGTCGACGGGCTGACCCGGGAGAAGGCGATCATCGGCCTGGAGGTCTACCGGCGCGACGACCGCTGGAAGGTCCGCGCCGTCGGGCAGGGCTACACCGGCGGGCTGGCCGAGCTGGTCGAGGCGCACGGCGTCAAGGTCGACGACCCCGGCGACGCGCCCGGCGCGGACGGCGCGAGTGAGGCGTCCGCGCCGGAGG
>JBOHBY010000010.1:0-7703 GCA_050698635.1 Spirillospora sp. | reverse complement strand
CGCAGCGACACGGGGACGGCCGCGACGAGCGGGCGGTCCGGCAGGTCGCCGCGTTTGTCGAGCCACACTCGCAGGGCCGTCGCGCACAGCGCCATGACCACGTCGTTGACGCTGCCGCCGAGCCCCTGCCTGATCTCCTTGATCGCGTCCAGCGGCAGCTCGCCGCAGGCGACGGCGCGGCGGCGGCCGATCGGCTGGTTGAACGGGGTCGGCGGGGCGCTCATGCGCGGCGCCCGCGGCAGGTCAGGACGGCGCAGCGCGCCTTGCATCACCGACGACACCAGCCCGGCACCGGGGATCGACGAGACCCCCGGGATCTCGTCCAGATACGGGGCGGTGCGCGCGACGGAGACGGCCGTCCGGACGGGATGCAGCGCCGTCCGCAGCAACCCGGTGCGGACCATGCCCGCCGTGCCGGGAGCGCGGGCCGGCTCGGACTCGTCGGCGGGCAGCTCGCGCGGCTCGGGCGACAGGTCGAGCAGCGCGGCGAGCGTCTCGGCTGCCATCACGCCGTCGACGGCGGCGTGGTGCACCTTCACGTAGACGGCGGTCAGACCGTCCGCGAGGCCCTGGATGAGGAACATCTCCCAGAGCGGACGCGACCGGTCGAGGGGCTGCTCGTGCAGCATCGCGACGACGTCGGCGAGCTGCCGGTCGTCGCCGGGCGCCGGGAGGCCGATCTCGAAGATGTGCCGGACGGGGTCGAAGTCCGGGTCGTCCTCCCAGTAGGGATGGTCGAGGCCGAGCGGCACCTGGACGAGCCGCTGCCGCAACGGCCGGGCGGCCAGATGCGCGCGGTTCCGGACGAGCTCGGCCATGAGCGGCACCGTGAGCCGTCCGCCGGGGCACGCGGACGCGTCGACGATGCCCAGCCCGGCGATGTGGGCCTGGGTGGTGCCGGTCTCCGCGTTGAGGAAGGTGGCGTCCACGGTGGTCAGCTGGGTCATGCTCTCTCGTCCGTCCGCTCGTCGTACGCCCCGCTTGTCTCCTGGGCCTGTCTCCTGGGGGTCTGTCTCCTAGGAGATGCCTCAGGGAACCCCCAGGTCAACGCGGCCCGCCAGAAGTAACCCGGACTTAACAGGACGTTTCACGCACTTCATCTGCCGCTTTCAGTCGATCTTGGAAAAATTTTGCCCCCTTGAGACGCGATGGAGCCAGATAACTTCACAAACCCTCTCAAGCGGGCGTTCCACGGGCGGGCGCATGATCATCGCACTAGTGTTGTGCCCCATGACGGCACGACCACTCACGGAGATCGTCGAAGCCGGGTGGGCGACCGCGCTGGAGCCGGTCGCCGGGACGATCGCCGCCGCCGGAGACTGGCTACGCGCCGAGGTCGCCGCCGGGCGCCGCTACCTCCCCGCCGGGAACCACATCCTGCGCGCGTTCACCCAGCCGTTCGACGACGTCCGCGTCCTCATCATGGGCCAGGACCCGTACCCGACCCCCGGCCACCCGGTCGGCCTCAGCTTCTCCGTGGCGCCGGACGTCCGCCCGCTGCCCGGCAGCCTGATCAACATCTACCGCGAGTACTGCGACGACCTGGGGCACCCCGAACCGTCCAACGGCGACCTCACCCCGTGGACGGAACAGGGCATCTGCCTGCTCAACAGGTCGCTCACCGTGATGCCGGGCAAACCGGGCTCACACCGCAACAAGGGCTGGGAAGAGGTCACCGAACAGGCCATCCGCGCCCTCGCCGCCAGAGGCCGCCCACTGGTCGCCATCCTCTGGGGCCGCGACGCCCGCAACCTCAAACCACTTCTCGGCGGCGTCCCGTGCATCGAGTCGCCCCACCCGAGCCCGATGTCCGCCGACCGCGGCTTCTTCGGCTCCCGCCCCTTCACCCGCGCCAACCAACTCCTGGAACAACAAGGCGCCCACCCCGTCGACTGGAAACTCCCCTAACCCAGACCCACGGCTCCCGGCGCTACCTGCCAGCCTGGGATCTCGCGCTGCCAGATCGCGGGCGGCCGTTACGCAGGCGGATGCCGCTCCAACCGAGGCTGCTGGCGGTCACGGCGTCCCAGAATTCCCAGAGATTGTCCAGGACACGCAGCTGGATACCGGCCTCGTCGTGCAACTCCAGAAGGTTGCCGACCGCCTCCGGCGGGCCCAGCGGCTCCACCGGTTCAGTGGCGACAACAGCGTGAGGCGTAGGTTTTCCGAACGGTGTGAACGGGCTCGCGGGGAGCCGATAGGCGAACAGTTGGACGCTGAGGATGGCTTCGATCCATCCGTACTCGATCGCGTGGACGCGCTCTCCACCGCCTGGCCCCAGAATGCGCTCTCGATCGGCCGCCGTGGTCGTCGTCAGCGTCCAGGCCATCGCGCGTGGGCAGTCGCGCGGAAACCAGTAGTCGGGCGCGCGAGTGGCATCAACGGCCCAGACATAGGCCTCGTGTTGTTGGGCCGACACGGCGACGTGGGGAATGAAGCGCGCGATCGCAGGGTCTTCGGAAAAGTGCAGAACCTCACCTGGTTCAGGACGCATGACCTCTGTCTATCCCACCGCCGTTCCAATGAAGGACCTGAATTGTGTATCGGTCGTGGGAGCCGACAGACCCCGAGCGGGCCATCCGATCGAGTCGCTGCCGCGGGTGAGGACCTGGTGCTCGCGGGTTGCCGCCGTGCCCGACGGGGGTTCCAGGGGGCGGCCCCCGGTCAGTCGGGGAGTCTGTGGAGGAGGGTGGCGAATTCTGGGCTTGCGTCGGGGTCGGCGGGGAGGGGGGTCAGGCGGCGTTCGCCGTGGCTCCAGTAGACGCCGGGGGCGCAGGGGTCGTCGGCGTCGGCGTGCATCTCGCGGACGACGTCGGAGAAGACCGGCAGGACGTCGCGGACGGCCGACGAGGTGATCGGGTAGAGCAGCAGCGTGCTGTGGCAGGGGACGCCGACCAGCGCGCCGTGCTCGTTCGGCCAGGGGAGGAACTGGTCGACCTCGCTGAGCAGCGCCGACACGTAGCGGCTGCCCGGTTTGGTGACGACGCGGACGTTGCGGCCCGGGAGCAGCGGCTGGTCGCGGACGGCGACGTCGGCCAACTCGCGGTCATGGGTGTTCGTCATCACGTAGCCGAGCTTGTGCAGGCCGAGGAGCCCGGCGCGGGCCTTGGTGAGGGGGCCGCCGTAGCGGGGGTGCTCGATCATCACCATGGCGTCGAAGTGGTCTCCGGCGGGGACGACGACGAGGCCCTCCCGGTCGCGGGGGGCGAGCTTCGGCACGATGCGCAGCCGCAGCAGTTCCCTGACGTCGCCGAACAGCTCCATCTCGCCGACGGCGAGGAACGCGCGGTCGCCGATCTCGCGGACCCACTCGTCCACCACCTGGGGCCATACCGAGCGCGGCTCGCGGGCGCAGCGTTCGAGGACGGTCCAGCTGGAGGCGCGCGCCTCCGACCGGCCGACGGGCAGCACCACCTCGGAGGTGCCGGAGTCGAACCAGGCGCTGGGCGCCAGGGCGGGCAGCACGTCGCGGATGAGCGCGTGCACGTCCGCCGCCGCGTCCAACGGTTCCATCTGTGCTCATCCCCTTTCGTCCTCAGGCGGGATCTTCGGGCTTCAACGGCTCACGTCACAACCCCCACCTTCTCAGAGTTCCGGTCGCTTGTGGGACCCATCCGGATCCCCCGCCCGCACTCCCTGATCATGACGGCCTCAAGTACCGTGCTGCCATGCCCGAAATCGTGTATCCGCCGGTGATCATGACGGCTCGCTGCGTGTTCAAGGCCCTGAACATCAAGATCCGTCTGGAGGGGACCGACCAGATCCCCAGTACCGGTGGCGCGGTGCTCGTGAGCAACCACGTCAGCTATCTCGACTTCATCTTCGCCGGGCTGACCGCGCATCCGGCGAAGCGGCTGGTGCGGTTCATGGCGAAGAAGGAGATCTTCGACAGCCGGATCGGCGGGCCGCTGATGCGCGGGATGCGGCACATCCCGGTCGACCGGGAGGCGGGCGCGTCGTCGTACGCGGCGTCGCTGAAGGCGTTGAAGAGCGGTGAGATCGTCGGGGTGTTCGCGGAGGCGACGATCAGCCGGTCGTTCACGGTGAAGGACATCAAGAACGGCGCGGTGCGGATGGCGGTCGCGGGGAAGGTGCCGCTGATCCCGGTCGCGATCTGGGGGCCGCAGCGGTTGTGGACGAAGGGCCGCAGGCGCCGGCTGCTCCAGCGCGGCGTCAACGTGACGATCCTCGTCGGCGAGCCCCTGTACCCCAAGCGCGGCGACGACTACGACCAGTTCACCAGGGATCTGCGGGCGCGCATGTCGGAGCTGCTGGAGAAGGCGCAGCGCGAGTACCCCGACGTCCCGAAGTCGGGCGAGACGTGGTGGCAGCCCGCCTACCTCGGCGGCACGGCCCCGACTCCGGAGGAGGCCGAGAAGCTCGACCTGGAGGAGGCCGAGGCGCGGAAGGCCACCGGCGAGGACGGTTCCTGACGGGCTAATTCGGTGGACGCGCTCCGCCGCCGAGCCTGATCATTCTTGGTATGACCACGCCGCAGGAGATCCTTCATCTCGTCGAGCCCAGGGAGAACGTGACCGACCCGGGACCGGAGTCCGTGCTGCCGGTGGTCTTCAACCTGAGCGACAACAACTCGCCGGCCGACGTGATGGACGTGCTGTCGCTGCGCCCGTTCGCGTCCGGCGAGCAGCCCTGGTCCCGGTCGACGCGGCTGGACAACGTCCGCGCGGACGCGCCGCTGCGTCCGGGCGACGCCCGGCTGGTGCGGGTGGCGCACGAGAAGGGCAAGGAGTCGGTGCTGGCCGAGGGCGACGGCTGGACGCTGCTCACGAACCGGTGGAAGACCGGTATCGCGTACGTGGCGGTGTCCGCCGTGACGGAGGAGCTGGCGGAGAGCGTCCTCGAAGCGTCGGTGAAGGACGCGTCCGAGCCGCCGAAGGTGGACGAGACCAGCGTCGAGATGGGCTTCTGGCACGTCGGCACGCACGGGCCCGTCCGCAACGAGCGCGCGATCACCGCCGACGCGTGGGCGGACATCCGGCGCAACTACACCGCGCCGGTCGCCGAGGCCCTCGACGAGGTGATGCGCCTCGGCCGCGAGGACGTGTCCGGACGGCTGCTGCTCCTGCACGGCCCGCCCGGCACCGGCAAGACGACGGCGTTGCGCGCACTGGCACGGGCGTGGAACGACTGGTGCCAGTCCGACTGCGTCCTCGACCCGGAGTCGCTGTTCGGCACGCCGAGCTACCTCATGGAGGTCGCCGTCGGGGACGACGAGGACGAGAACCGCCGCTGGCGGCTGCTCATCCTGGAGGACTGCGACGAGCTGATCCGCGGCGAGGCGAAGCAGTCGACGGGCCAGGGCCTGTCGCGGCTGCTGAACCTCACCGACGGGATGCTCGGGCAGGGCCGGGACGTACTGGTCGCCATCACCACCAACGAGGACCTCGCCAGGCTGCACCCGGCGGTCGTCCGTCCCGGCCGCTGCCTCGCGCAGATCGAGGTGGGGCGGCTCACCCGCGCGGAGTCGGTGTCGTGGCTGGACGGCAACGGCGCGCCGTCCACCGAGATCGGTGACGACGGCGCGACGCTCGCCGAGCTGGTCGCGCTCCGCAGGGGCGAGAAGCGTCCCGAAGGCGCGGACGCTCCCGCCGCCGCGACCGGCTTCTACCTCTAGGTCGCCTTGGACAGGGCCTGGTCGATGTCGGACCACAGGTCGTCCGGGTGCTCCAGGCCGACCGACAGCCGGACCGTGCCCTCGCCGATCCCGGCGGCGGCGAGGGTCGCGGCGTCCATCTGCCGGTGGGACGTGCTCGCCGGGTGCATCACGAGCGTCGCGATGTTGCCGAGCGACGGGCCGAGGGAGACGAGCCGGACGGCCTCGGAGAACACGCGGCCCGCGTCCCGTCCGCCGGTGAGCTCGAACGCCAGGACGCCGCCGCTCCCGTCCGGCAGCAGCCGGCGCGCCACCTCGTGCTGCGGATGGTCGTCCAGCCCCGGATAGTGGACGCGGGCGACCGACGGGTGCGCGGCGAGCCGCCGGGCGAGGTCCAGGGCGGACGCGCTCTGCCGCTCCACGCGCAGCGGCATCGTCGCGAGGCCGCGGACGGTCAGCCACGCGCCGAACGGGTCGGCGACGGAACCCAGGTCGATGGCGAAGCCCCAGACGCGGCGGTACACGTCCGGGTCGGCGAACACGGCGATGCCCCCGATGACGTCGCCGTGCCCGCTGAGGTATTTCGTCGTGGAATGGATGACGATGTCGGCGCCGTGGTCGATGGGCGTGCAGAGGAGCGGCGCGAAGGTGTTGTCGACGACCGTTAGGACGTCCGTGCCTTGGACGGCCGCGGTGAACGCGGGCAGGTCGGTGACGTGCGTGGTGGGGTTCGCGACCGTCTCCAGGTAGAGGAGGCGGGTGGTGGGACGGAGCGCGTCCCGTACCTCCGCCGGGTCGTCGCCTGAGACGTAGGTGACGTCGACGCCCCACCGTTCGGCGAGGTCCTGGAACAGCGCGAACGTGCCGCCGTAGAGGGTGGTCTGCGCGATGACGTGGTCGCCGCTGCGCAGCAGGCTCATCAGGACGGTGCTGACCGCGCCCATGCCGGACGCGGTGGCGAGCGCCCCGGCCCCGCCCTCCAGTTCGGTGACGGCCCGTTCGAGGGAGCGGACGGTGGGGTTGGCCATGCGGGCGTAGAAGAACGCCTCGTCCGGTCCGTTGAAGGCGTTGGCGAGCTCGTCGGCGGTGTCGAACGAGAACAGGTGGCCCTGGTAGAGCGGCACGGCGAGCGGGCTGCTGCCCACCGGTGTCGTCACTGGCGGGTGGACGGCCCTGGTCTGCGGATGCCGCCCCCGGTCGCTGGTCGTGTTCCGGTCGCTGCTCGTGTTCCGGTCGCTGGTCGTGTTCCGGTCGCTGGTCGTGTCCTGGTGTCGGTGTCCGGTCATGGCTCCAGCCTGCGGCGGGTGCCCGGCCGGCGGAAACGGCCAATTCCGACCAGTGGCCCAGTTACGAACCAGTGGCCCGGACCACGCCCCCGTCGATCGCGGCACCGGACCACCGGCCCGGCCGGGGGCGCGTCGGCGCTCCCGTAATCCGGCGACGGTCCCCGTCACCGGCTCACCCACCCCGCGAGGGCGAGCCGGTGATCGGGGTCGTCCCGGTCGGGTGACGCTCGGCGTCCCTCGGCCGGTGAGATGAGCATCGCCCGGGGAGGGGTCCCCGCACCATCCGGGAGATCACGGGCAATTCGCGGCTTTCGTCCAGTATCAGGGTTTCTACGTACTACGAGAGCACTACGGGGTGGCTCGGGCGAACAGCCGCCTGTACACGCACCGCAGACCGTGGAGATCACTGACAGGCTCGGCGAACGGCAGCCGCACGTCGAACGACGCGTGCGGCGCCGATGGCGGTGCGGAGCAGCGTAGCCACACACCGTACCTGTCGAGCGCGAGTGGTCGGACCGGTCCCGGCGGCGCGGACGCGGGCAGCAGCCCCGTCAGCTCGTCGCGGTGGCAGGAGTCCAGATGCGTGAGGATGCCCGACTCGACGGCGACGAACGGGTCAGGCGCGGCGGCCGCGTACTCCTCCGGTTCGAGGGTGGCGCTCCCCCACGCGTCGTCGATCTCGACCTGGACGATCTCCAGCGCCAGCACCGTCCACTCCCGCGGGCCGTCGCGCTCGGCGCTGCGTTTGCCGTCGTGTTCGGCGCCCAGGTCGAGCAGTTCGGGGCGCGGATGGGCGTGCGAGA
>JBOHBY010000009.1:0-1659 GCA_050698635.1 Spirillospora sp. | reverse complement strand
AATGGTACGGGAACCCGCGGTCTTCCTGCTGGACGAGCCGCTGTCCAACCTCGACGCGCGCCTCCGGCTGGAGGCCCGCACGCAGCTCAAACGCCTCCAGCTGCACCTCGGGATCACGACCGTGTTCGTCACCCACGACCAGGCGGAGGCGCTCGCGCTCGCCGACCGGATCGCGGTCATGGACGCCGGACGGATCCGCCAGCTCGGCACGCCGGTCGAGGTGTTCCGGCGGCCCGCGAACCTGTTCGTGGCCGCGTTCATCGGCTCGACGCCGATGAATCTGCTGCGGGGGACCGTCCGGGACGCGTCCGTGGCCGTCGCGGGGGCGGAGCTGCCCGTCCCGGCGGAGGCGCTCGGCGAGGTCCGCGACGGTGAGGACGTCGTGTGCGGGATACGACCCGAATACTTGGACTACAGCGGGGACCCGGTGGACGGCGCGTTCGTTGGAACGGTGTCGGTCATCGAACACCTGGGCGGCTCCTCGCTCGTGACCCTGGACGGGGAGGACCGACCGGTGCGCGTCGTCGTGGCGGAGGGCCGCGAGCCCGAACCGGGCACCGAGGGCTGGGCGGTGCCGCGTCCCGGTCGCGTCCTGCTCTACCGGGACGGCGAAGGCGACGGCGGTGGTGAACTGGTGACGGCATCGGAGCCGGCGATGGCTCCAACGACCAAGGACGGGGGACATAGGTGACCATGACGGTGCATCGGGGGCGCTGGAGCCTGGAAGACCGCCTGGAACAGGGGCTCCGCGAGCTGCCTTTCGACGTGCCGGCAGGCACGGCTTCGATCACGGTCGAGCTGTCCTACGAAGGCGGCGTCATCGACCTGGGCTGCTACGGGCCGGACGGGTTCCGAGGCTGGTCCGGTGGAGCGCGCCTCCAGTACACGGTGGGCGCCGAGTGGGCCACGCCTGGGTATCTGCCAGGGGAACTTGAACCGGGCACGTGGCACGTCTGGCTCGGCCTGCACCGGATACCGCCTGACGGTGTGCCGTATGAGGTCACGGTCACCACGTCTGCGTCGTCCACACCGCGCCCGGACGAGACACCGCCTCCACGGCCGGAACGCCCGCCGCGTCGCGATCTGCCCGCGTCGGACGGGATGCGCTGGCTCGCCGGTGACCTCCACTCGCACACCGTCCACAGCGACGGGACGCTGACCGTCCACGAACTGGCGTGTCTCGCGGCGTCGCGCGGGCTGGACTTCCTCGCCGTCACCGACCACAACACCGTCAGCCACCATCCGCACCTGCCCGCTGCCGGAGCCCACGCCGGGATCGCGCTGCTGCCCGGCCAGGAGGTCACCACCGACCTCGGGCACGCGAACGTGTTCGGCGACACCGGCTGGGTCGACTTCCGCCGCCCGAGCGCCGACTGGGCGGCGTTCGCCGACGCGCGCGGCGGGCTCATGTCGATCAACCATCCGCTGAGCGGCGACTGCGCGTGGCGCCGCCCGCTGCCGGAGGCGTCCCGGCCGAGGTTCGCGGAGATCTGGCATCCGACCTGGTGGGACCGCCGCTGGGGCGCGCCGCTTGCCTGGGCGGACGTGTGGCGGCCCGGCGGCGTCGTGCCGCTCGGCGGCAGCGACTTCCACGATCCGGACCAGTTCAAGAACCTCGGCGAGCCCGTCACCTGGGTCCTCGCCGAGGACGGCGACGTG
>JBOHBY010000008.1:0-1958 GCA_050698635.1 Spirillospora sp. | reverse complement strand
GCGGCGACCCGTTCCAGCGCGTCCTTGCGGCGGCCGCAGATCACGACCGTGTCGCCGCGTCCGGCGGCGGCCGCGGCGACGGCCGCGCCGATCCCGCTGCCCCCGCCCGTGACGATCAGCACCCGTTGCATTCTCGACTCCTTCAGTTCTGGCCCGTGGTTTCACCAAGATAGGCGGCGTGCAGCACGTCCGGTGCCTTGCGCAGCGTCCCGGCCGGGCCGCTGTGGGTGAGCCGCCCTCCGGCGAGGACGTGCGCGGTGTCGCCGATCTCCAGGGCGAGCGTCGCGAACTGCTCGACGAGCAGGATCGCGGCGCCGTCGTCGGCGAGCGCCCGGACGGCGGGCAGCAGCCGCTTCACGATCACCGGGGCGAGGCCGAGCGACATCTCGTCGATCAGCAGCACGCTCGGCGACATCGACAGGGCGCGGGCCAGCACGACCATCTGCTGCTCGCCGCCGGACAGCAGGCCCGCCTGAACGTCCATGCGCTTGGTCAGCTCGGGGAACAGTTCGAGCGCGCGGTCGCCGCCGGTGCCGCGCCGCACGACGCGCAGGTTCTCGGCGACGGTGAGGCCGCTGAAGACCGTCCGGCCCTGCTCGACGAACGCGATGCCGCGCTTGGCGCGCGTGACCCGGTCGAGCCCGGCGAGGTTGTCGCCGTCGCCGGTCAGCTTTCCTGAGGTGATCGGCAGGACGCCCGCGATGGCTTCGAGCAGGGTCGTCTTCCCGGCGCCGTTCGGGCCGAGCAGGACGGTGACCTCCCCCGCCGTGACGGTCAGGGTCACGTCCCGGACGATCGGGGCACCGCCCCGTCCGACCGTCACGTCCTCCAGCTTCAGCTCTTTCATGTGAGAGCCACCTCGTCTCCCAGATAGGCACGGGCCACTTCGGGTTTGGCGAGGACCTCGGCGGGCGGCCCAGCCGCGATGACCGAGCCCGCGTCGAGGACGACGATCGTCGCGCAGGCCCGCCGGACCATCTCCAGGTCGTGCTCGATGAGCAGCACGGACGCGCCGTACCTCGCCGGCACCTCGATGAGCCGGTCGGCGAGCGCGAGGGACTCGGCGTGGGCGAGCCCGGCGGCGGGCTCGTCCAGCACGATCAGCCGTGGCCTGGCGAGGATCGCGGCGGCGACCTCCAGCAGGCGGCGGCTGCCGACGTCCAGGTCCAGGACGTGCGCGGCGGCGGGCGCGCAGCCGAGGAACGCGCGGACCTCCTCCAGCTCGTCCCTGGTGACCGTGCGGTGCGCGGCGAAGCGCAGGTAGGCGCCGACGGTGAGGCCGGTCGGGACGCGGTCCTGCTGGAAGGTGCGGCGCAGCCCGGCGGCGGCGCGGCGGTGGACGGGCAGGCCGTCCAGGCTGCGGCCGCCGAGCGTGACCGTTCCGGTGGCGTCCTTGATGAACCCCGACAGCGCGTCGGTGAGCGTCGACTTGCCCGCGCCGTTCGGCCCGATGAGGCCCATGACGGTGCCCTCGGGGACGACGAGGTCGACGTCCTGCAACGCGGCGACCTGCCCGAACCGGACGCCGAGCCCCTCGGCCTTCAGCAGCGGCTCGGTGCCGAGCGGCGGCGTGCCGCCGTCGGAGGTCTCCCGTGGCGGCGGCGCCGGGACGGGACGCCGCGCCCGCAGCCGCCTCGCCAGCCCCTCCATGATGCTGCTGCCCTGCGACAGCGCCTGCACGGCACCGACGCCGAACAGTACGTTCGCCCAGTCCTGGGAGATCCCGGCGCGGCGGAAGAACTCCGGCACGAACATGATCAGGAAGCCGCCGAACAGGGCGCCGAACACGAACTCGCTGCCCGCCATCACGGCGACGACGAACAGCGCCAGCGACGCGATCACCCCGAAGTTCTGCGCGGTGATCATGCCGACCTGCCCGGCGAGCAGCCCGCCCGCGACGCCCGCCGCGAACGCGCTGAGCGCGAACGCCGACAGCTTGGCGCGGGCGACGCTCGTCC
>JBOHBY010000007.1:0-15961 GCA_050698635.1 Spirillospora sp. | reverse complement strand
GGTCACCACCAGGGCGCGGGCTGACCTGGAGTGTGGAGCCAGACGTTGAAGAAGGCGTCGAGATCCTGGCCGGAGATCTTCTCGGCCAGGGCCTCGTAGTCCTCCGTCGTGGCGTTGCCGTACTTGTTGTCCGCGAGCCAGGTGCGGGTCAGCTGGAGGAAGCGGTCCTTACCGATCTTGTCACGGAGGGCCTCCAGGGCCATGCCGCCGCGGAAGTAGATCGCGCGGTGGAAGATCTGGTCGCGGGTCGGCTCGGCGATGACGACGTCCCAGAACCTCGGGCGCGGCTCCGGCATCTGCGGCGGGTCGGCGTAGATCTGCTTGAACGATTCCAGCGCGGACGGGCCACCGTGCTCCTCGGCCCAGAACTTCTCCGTCCAGAGCGCGTAGCCCTCGTTCAGCCACGTGTCCTTCCAGCGGCCGACGGACACGCTGTTGCCGAACCACTGGTGGCTGACCTCGTGCACCACGCCCTTCTCGATCGGGGGCGACTCGTAGGTGGGACGGGTCTGCGTCTCCAGCGCGTTGTCGACGAAGAGGGGCGGCACGTTGTTGTGCTCGATGATGGAGCCGGTGGAGCTGAACGGATAGGGGCCGAAGTAGTCGGCGAGCCCGTCGGTGACCTGCGTCGTCCAGCCCGCGGTGGATTTCGCGTTGGGGTCGGACGCCAGGTCCGAGTCGACGGCGTCGAGCTGCGGGACGCCCTTGGGCGTGGTGATCGTGGAGACGTCGAAACGTCCGATCGAGCCGGTCGCCAGGTAGGTGGCCATGGGCCGGTCGTCGCGCCAGACGAAGGTGTCCTTGCCGCCGGAGCGCCACTGTTTGACGAGGTGGCCGTTGCCGATCACCTTGAGGCCCTGCGGCACCGTCGTCTGGAGCGTGAAGTACGCCTTGTCGAGCGGATGGTCGTTGGACGGGAACCAGGTGTTGGCGGCGTTGGGTTCGGAGACGATCGTGGCGCCGTCCCTGGTGTGCAGGAATCCGTACTTCAGGTCGAACGCGATCGGGCTCTGCAACGTCTCCGGGACGCCGTCGTACCGGATGACCACCGTGAAC
This sequence comes from Spirillospora sp., assembly GCA_050698635.1. Classification (GTDB taxonomy): domain Bacteria; phylum Actinomycetota; class Actinomycetes; order Streptosporangiales; family Streptosporangiaceae; genus Spirillospora. The sequence goes on along the minus strand of JBOHBY010000007.1, from coordinate 14,905 downwards.
GTGCGGTGTTTCCGCAGGCCCCTGGGCGGCGTGATCTCCAGCTCGTGCCTGCCGGTGCGGTCGAACGTGGCCTTCCGGCCGTTCACGTGGACCGACCGCACGTTCATCTTGTAGAGGTCCAGGTTGAACCGGGACAGGTTCTGGGTGGCTGTGGCCGTGATGGTGGTCGTGCCGGTGAGGTAGTCGGTTTCGGGGTCGTAGGCGGTCTTCAGGTTGTAACGGCCGACGTCGTACCCGCCGTTGCCGAGGTCGGGGAAGTAGGGGTCGCCCAGTCCGGGCGCGCCGGGCTCGTACCGGACGTCGGCGGCGGCGGACGCGGCCGACGCGGCCGACGCGGCGGGTGCGAGCAGTCCGAGGGTCACCGCGCCGGCCGCGACGACCATGAGCGGACGTCGGCGCGCGGACCCGCGCGCGGACCTGCGGGCGGACCTGCGCGCGGACCTGCGGGCGGACCTGAGATACGTCATACAGGGACCTCTCCGTTGAAGCCGGACGATCATCTTCGGAACGATCTAAAGATGATCATTACGCGATCCGCAAGAGGAATCGATCATGAATTTCGCACGGGTCCGGTGGACGTGGTTAAGGGGGGGCGATCGGGTCGCTGCTCGCGGAGGCCGTGTCCGCCGGTGAGCTACGGAACGGGACGGACGTCGCGGCGCTGACGGCGACCGTGCAAACGGTCGTCGCCGGGGCGGGCCTGACCTGGGCGCTCGACCGGCAGGCCACGCTGCCGGAACGGCTCGAACGACAGCTCGACACGGTGCTCGCACCACACGTCCACGTGCACGTCCACGTGCACGTCCACGTTCGGAGGGAGAAATGACCATGGAGGAACGTCCACTGAGCGGCGCCGTGGCGCTGGTCGCGGGCGGCACCCGGGGGGCGGGCGGGGCATCGCCGTCCGCGTCGACCACAGCCGTCCGGACGAGGTCCACGCGCTGGTCGAGCGGATCGCGGCGGAGCAGGACGGGCGGCTCGACGTGCTCGTCAACTCGGTGTGGGGCGGCGACCCGCTGACCGACTGGTCGCATCCGCTGTGGGAGCAGGACCTCGACACCGGGCAGCGGCTGCTGCGCCAGGCCGTCGAGACCCACGTGATCACCAGCCGGTTCGCGATCCCGCTGCTGGTCGCCCCCGGGTGGGGACTCGTGGTGGAGGTGACGGACGGCAACACGTCCCGCTACCGGGGCTCGTTCTTCTACGACCTCGCTAAGTCGGCGGTGATCCGGATGGCCTTCGCGCTGGCCGCCGAACTGAAGCCGCACGGGTCGCGGCGGTGGCGATCACCCCCGGTTTCATGCGGTCGGAGGCCGTCCTGGACCACTTCGGCGTCACCGAGGCCAACTCGCGCGACGCCATCGCCGAGGACCCGCATTTCGCCTACTCGGAGACCCCGGCCTAGGTCGGACGCGCCGTCGCCGCCCTGGCCGCCGACCCGACATCATGGCCAAGACCGGGCGCGCCCTCGCGACCTGGGGCCTGTACGAGGAGTACGGCTTCACCGACGTCGACGGCACGCGACCCGACTTCGCCGCCCACTGGGCCGACGCCCTCGTCGACGAGTACGGCCCACTCGGCGATCCGCTATGACCCCGGCGACGGCGCGTTGATGACCAGGCGGTCGTCCCGGGACTCGACGGTCGTGCCGAAGGCGGCGCAGGCGCGGGTGAAGCGCTCGGTGATCCAGCGGCGGTCGGCGTCGTCGGCCAGGCGGGTGTGGCAGTGGCCGAGCCGCAGCGGCACCGCCTCGATCCGGGACGGGCCCGCGCGGTCGAGCGTGACCAGGAACAGCAGGCCGAGGTCGTTGCGGCGCCACGGGTCGACCACGTAGTCGTCGATGAAGTCGCCCATGTCGAACAGGACGGGCCACGCCACGCCGTGGAAGACGTGGGCCGAGCTTCCGGCGATGAGCGTCGCGCCGGCGTCCAGCAGGTCCCTGGCCGCTCGCCGGACGTAGCGCGGCGGCTCCCGCGTCATGTTCGGCCCCCAGTGCGGCAGGACGAGAACGACATCGTTCCCGGCGCGAAGCCGACCGATCTGCTCCCGCGGATAGCCGGGCACTCCCCTCTCCAGATCGGCGAGCGCGACGCCTGGGCTGGCAGGCCCGGCGGCGAAGTCAAACGGGTGATCGGTGACGCCGACCACCGCGACCCGGACGCCTCCGGCCTCCAGGACGGCGCCCTCCCGCGCGCTGTCGACATCCTCGCCCGCGCCTACGCAGGCGATGCCCGCCTGTCCCAGGATGTCGAGCGAGTCGCGCAGGGCGTCCGGGCCGTAGTCGAGCGCGTGGTTGTTGGCGAGGGTCACGCAGTCCACGCCGAGGTCGGTGAGCGCTTCGGCGGCGGCCGGGGGTGCGCGGAAATGGAACGGCTTGCCGGGCGCGTCCCACCGCCGGCCCCGCGCGGATACGCAGCATTCCAGGTTCACGACCGCGAGGTCCGCCTCCGCGAACGCCTCGCGCACGCCGCCGGAGAACAGGCCGTGCGGACCGGACGTCTCGATCTCGTCCGCCACGCCACGGCCGAGCATGGTGTCTCCGGCGAGTGCCATGGTGACGGCCATCAGGCCCCCAATCAGCGGAAGTACCGCCTTCCAGCCTACGAAGCCGCACGCGTCATGAAGCGCGGGTGAACCAGGTGACCTGGGCCCCGTTGCCGAACGACTCGCGCCGCGCCGGGGTGAACAGGGTCGGGTCGAACGCGCCGGAGAAGGCGGGGACGCCCGATCCGGCCACGACCGGATAGCTCTTGATGATCAGCTCGTCGATCTCGGGCAGGAGCGCGGCGGCGAGCCTGCCTCCGCCGCAGAGCCAGATGTCCATGTCGCCGTCCTCGGCCTTCAACTCACGGACGAGGCCGGACGGCTCCCTGACCAGATCCACGGACGGATCGGCGATCTCGTCCAGCGTGGTGGACACGACGTACTGCCGGACGTGCGCGTACGGGCTGGTCACGTCGATGTCGAGCGCGGGCTGGTAGGTGCCGAGGCCCATCACGAGCGTGTCGAACCGCTTGTTCGGCGCGTTCTCCAGGCCGACATGCGCGCGGACGTGTGTCGGCAGCGTCTCGGGGTACCGCTCGTTGATCCAGGCCGCCATGTCGTCGCCGAGCGGGTAGAAGTCGACCTCGCCGCCGGGCCCGGCGATGTAGCCGTCGATGCTGACACCGACGTAGTAGACGAGCTTTCGCAAACCTGACACTCCGTTCGTAGTACTCTGCTTGGAGTGGTTCGAACGTAGTACTACAGATGGAGTGGTGTCAACGTGCGCAGGAACGTCGAACGGAGGGCGGCGCTGGTCGACGGCGCGATCGAGGTGCTGGCCAGGGAGGGCGCGCGCGGGCTGACGTTCCGTGCCGTGGACGCCGAGGCGGGCGTGCCCGCCGGCACCGCGTCCAACTACTTCGCCAACCGGGACGACCTGCTCACACAGGCGGGCGGACGGATCTACGAGCGCCTGCAACCGGACGCGTCCGTCCTGGCCGGCAGGCTCGAAGGGCCACGCGACGCGGCCAAGGTCACCGAGCTGCTGCGCGAGGTCGTCGGCCGGATCTCCGGCTTTCGCACCGGCTACCTGGCGCTGCTGGAGCTACGGCTTGAGGCGACGCGGCGTCCCGCGCTGCGGGCCGTCCTGACCGAACGGGTGCGCGCGGACGTCGAGGCCAACTACCACCTCGACTCCGGGCTGCCCGGCGACGCCACCACGGTGCGCCTGCTCTACCTCGCCCTCAACTGGCTGATCGTGGAGCACCTCACGCTGCCCGGCGTGTTCACCGAAGACGACATCGAGGACCTCGTAGCCCTCGCCGTAGAACGCGCCGTCCCCCGCTAACCAGGCCCTTGCGCGAACCCGGCCTAGTACAGCGGGCGGCCGGGGCCTTTCTTGATCTGCTCGACGAACAGACCGGCCAGGGCGTGCTGTCCCGCGATCGTCGGGTGGTAGCTGCGCGGCTCGGCGGCGAACGCCGACAGGTTCAGCAGCAGGCCGTTCATGTAGGCGTTCTCGCTGCCGACCTCGTGTCCGGCGAACGCGCTGTAGGCGTCGACGTACTCGACGCTGCCCTGGCCGTGCCGGGCGGCGATCCGCGCGTCGGCCTCGGCGGCCGACTGGCTGATCAGGCGGCCCAGGTCGTAGGCCCGCGCGTTCAGCCAGCGCTGGTCGGACACGGTGATGTTGTCGCCGTCCACCCCGCTGACCTCGGAGAACGCCTTCGGGTACCCCATCAGGATCACCCGCGCCCGGGGCGCCCGCGCGGTGATCTTGTCGATCAGGTCGGGGAGGCCGCGGCGGAGCTCGGCCATCCGCCCGGCGACGTCCTCGCCCTGCCGGGTGCAGCTCTTGCTCCACGGCAGCTTGACGACGCATCCGGCCAGGACCTTGGAGAACCCGACGTCGTTGCCGCCGATGCTCAGCGTGACCAGGCTCGTGTCGGCGCCGAGGCGGCCGAGCTGCGACGGCTCCCCGCCCCGTCCCTTCAGGAAGTCGGGGATGGTGGCGCCAGAGCACGCCCAGAACGCGCCGCCCTTCGCGAACCGGTACGCCCGCGAGACCTCGTGGTAGTACGCCTTGGACGTGCGGTGGCACCGATCGAGAGGGTTCTTGTCGGCCACGGTCGCCTCCGCGCCGAGCCCCGCCGAATACGAGTCGCCGAGTGCCACATAGGCGCCCCGCGTCGCCGCCTCGACCGGCGTCGGCGCCTTCGTGGCCACGACCGGGTCGGCGCGCACCTCCGGCTTCGGCTTCTTACAGCCGCTGCCGAACACCTCGCACCGCACCGCCGGGAACACCACCAGCGGGACGACGGCGAGCGCCAGCAGGCTCGCGAGAACGACGATCGCGAGCCCGCGTTCGCCGAGGCGGCCCCGTGCCCACGTCACCGGGTTGAACATCGTCCTCCTTGGGGGTTCTTGAGCGAGACGCCCGTGCCGCCTTCCGGGTTCCCGCCTTTACGTTGTAGATCTTTAGCCGGCGGTGACCGCCGCCCACATGGCGAGCCGCGGCCCGAGCTCGTGCAGCCCGCCCTTGATCTCGGCGTCCCAGTACGAGCGCATCTCCGGGCCCCACCGCTCCTCGGGCAGCTCCGCGAACCCGTGCCTGGCGTACCAGGGGCCGTTCCACGGGACGTCCCGGAACGTCAGCAGACTCACGCCCGGCGCCCCGGCCTCGGCGGCGCGCGCCATGACCGCGTCCAGGAGGCGAACGCCGATCCCCCGGCCGACCAGGTCGCCGCGCACCGAGATCTGCTCCAGATGGACGGCCCCGTCGACCTCCTCCAGCACCGCGAACCCGACCGCCACGTCACCTGAGGCCACGTCACCCGCGACGAGGATCTCCGCGCCCTTCTCGATCATCTGCTCCACCACGGTCGGCCCGGACGGGAACTCGATGCCGATCTCCGCGAACATCGCGTCCCCGGAAGTCTCGATCGCCGGCAGGCCCGCCAGATCGTCCGGCCGCGCCGCGCGAACCTCGTACTCCATCCCATGATCGTAGGACGTCCCGGGGTGCCCGTCCCTACCCTCAAAGGAGACTCACACATAGAGCCGCACGCCCCGCCGATGATGTTCCTCGCCCGCCCGGCCCGCCCCGTTCACCCGCGCAGGGGAACCGGATCACGCTCGGGAGGGAGTCCGGGCGACGGGTCCGGGCCCTTCACTTGCAGTGAACGGTTCACGCGAGGATGAAGGGCTCCGCGGTGTTGAAGAAAATGGGATCGGCCGTCCACCGGATGCACGGGCGGACGGTCGACGGTGTCCCCCGCTGGGCGGTGATCGCGGCCTACGCGGCGAGCCTGACCGTGCTGCCGTCCTGCGCCTGGCGGATCGCGCTCGGTTTCGGAGCGCCGATCGGCCCGTTCATGGGCGACATCGACGACATGCGCGGGGACCTGCCCGGCTGGATGCCGATGTGGTCGTACACGATCCTGCTGAGCGTCCTCAGCGAGGCACTGGCGTTTCTGGCGGTCGGGCTGGTCAGCCAGTGGGGCGACGTGTTCCCCCGCTGGGTGCCCCTACTGCGCGGCCGCAGGGTACCGACCTTGGCCGCCGTGCTCCCCGCGGCCGCGGGCGCGACCGTCCTCACCGTGGGAACGCTGGCGATGGCGACGACCCTGAACGAGTTCACCGCACCGGACGGCAGCACCGTCTATCTCGAAGGGTGGAGGCTCGTGCTGTTCGTCGCGTCCTACGGACCGCTGCTGCTCTGGGGGCCGCTGCTGGCCGTCGCGACCGTCGCCTACTACCTCCGCCGGACGCGGGCACCGCTCCCCCAGACCTGAGGCCCGGAAAACATGATGCGGACGGGACGCGGCCGCCGCGCCCCTGAAGCATGCCTTGGACACTCACTGACGACCTCCACAAGTTCCTCACGCAGGCGAACGGTCGGCCACAAGCTCGCCGACGGCCGGATCATGCTCTGGGAGGACGGCGGCCGTCCGGTGGCCGTGGCCGGCCGGACACCGCTCATCGCCGGGATGGCACGGGTCGCGCCCGTGTTCACGCCGGTCGCGCACCGCCGCCGCGGCTACGCCGCGGCGGTCACCGCCGCGGTCACCCAGGCCGCGCAGGACGCGGGCGCCGCCCACGTCGTACTGTTCACCGACCTGGCCAACCCGACCAGCAACAGCGTCTACCAGCGCCTCGGCTACGAGCAGGTCCAAGACCGAGTCGTCCTGACCTTCACCTGACCCCTCCACACCGACTCTGGGTCAGTGGGTGGGAGGGGTGGTTACTTGACGCCGGCCTCCTTCATTTCGCGGAGTTCGCGCTTGAGCTCCTTGATCTCGTCGCGAAGGCGGGCGGCGAGCTCGAACTGGAGGTCGGCGGCGGCCTGGTGCATCTGGGCCGTCATCTGCTCGATGATGGCCTCCATCTCCTCGCGGGGACGCTCGCCGACGAGGTCGGCGGCGTGCCTGCCGACCTCCTTCGTCCTGGACGCCAGGCCGGGGACGGGGGCCTTGCCGCGGCTCTGCTGGCGTCCGGCGCCGCCGATCAGGGTCTCGGTGTCGGCGTCCTCGCGGGCGAGGGAGTCGAGGATGTCGGCGATGCGCTTGCGGAGGGCCTGCGGCTCGATGCCGTGCTCGGCGTTGTAGGCCTGCTGCTTGGCGCGGCGCCGGTTGGTCTCGTCGATCGCGCGTTCCATGGACGGCGTGACCGTGTCGGCGTACATGTGGACCTGGCCGGACACGTTGCGGGCCGCGCGGCCGATGGTCTGGATGAGGGACGTCTCCGAGCGCAGGAAGCCCTCCTTGTCGGCGTCCAGGATCGCCACGAGCGACACCTCGGGCAGGTCGAGGCCCTCGCGGAGCAGGTTGATCCCGACCAGGACGTCGAACTCGCCGGCGCGCAGCTCGCGGAGCAGCTCGATGCGGCGCAGCGTGTCGACCTCGCTGTGCAGGTAACGGACCTGGATGCCGAGTTCGAGGAGGTAGTCGGTGAGGTCTTCGGACATCTTCTTGGTGAGGGTCGTGACCAGGACGCGCTCGTCCCGCTCGGTGCGCTCGCGGATCTCGTGGATGAGGTCGTCGATCTGGCCCTTGGTCGGCTTGACGACGACCTCCGGGTCGATGAGCCCGGTGGGCCGGATGACCTGCTCGACGACGTCGCCCTTCACGCGGTTCATCTCGTACGTGCCGGGCGTCGCGGACAGGTAGACGGTCTGGCCGATGCGGTCGAGGAACTCCTCCCACTTGAGGGGGCGGTTGTCCATGGCGGACGGCAGCCGGAAGCCGTGCTCGACCAGCATCCGCTTGCGGGACGCGTCGCCCTCGTACATCGCGCCGATCTGCGGGACGGTCTGGTGGGACTCGTCGATGACGAGGAGGAAGTCCTCGGGGAAGTAGTCCAGGAGGGTGTTGGGCGCGGTGCCGGGGCCCCGGCCGTCGATGTGGCGGGAGTAGTTCTCGATGCCGGAGCAGGTGCCGACCTGGCGCATCATCTCGACGTCGTAGGACGTGCGCATGCGCAGCCGCTGCGCCTCCAGCATCTTGCCCTGCCGCTCCATGACGGCGAGCGTGTCCTCCAGCTCGGCCTCGATGCCGCGGATGGCCCGCTCCATCCGCTCGGGCCCGGCGACGTAGTGGGAGGCGGGGAAGACGTACAGCTCCTCGTCCTCGGTGATCAGCTCGCCGGTGAGCGGGTGCAGGGTGGCGAGCTTCTCGATCTCGTCGCCGAACATCTCGATGCGGACGGCGAGCTCCTCGTACTGCGGGATGATCTCGATGGTGTCGCCGCGGACGCGGAACGTGCCGCGGGTGAACGCGAGGTCGTTGCGGCTGTACTGCATGCCGACGAGCTGGCGGAGCAGGTCGTCGCGCTCGATCTCCTGGCCGACGCTGAGGCGGACCATCCGGTCGACGTACTCCTGCGGCGTGCCGAGGCCGTAGATGCACGACACGGACGCGACGACGACGGTGTCGCGGCGGGTGAGCAGCGAGTTGGTCGCCGAGTGGCGGAGCCGGTCGACCTCGTCGTTGATCGAGGAGTCCTTCTCGATGTAGGTGTCGGTCTGCGGGATGTACGCCTCGGGCTGGTAGTAGTCGTAGTACGAGACGAAGTACTCGACGGCGTTGTGCGGCATCATCTCGCGCAGCTCGTTGGCGAACTGGGCGGCGAGCGTCTTGTTCGGCTGCATGACCAGGACGGGCCGCTGCACCTTCTCCACCAGCCACGCGATCGTGGCGGTCTTGCCGGTGCCGGTGGCGCCGAGCAGCACCATGTCCTTCTCGCCGGAGTCGGCGCGGGCGGCGAGCTCGGCGATCGCCTGCGGCTGGTCGCCCGACGGCGTCATCTCGGTGACGACCTCGAACGGCGCCACGCGCCGCCGCAGATCCGTGATCGGCCGCATCGAGGCCTCCCCCTGGTCAAGCGTCATCTCGTGCTTCCCCAACAGTACGCAAGCCCACCGACATTCCGTATCCACCCAGCTCAGCCACGGTTTTCCGGATCGGAGGCGGCGGCGAAGGTCAGGAGGCGGGCAGCGGGATCCTGGCGCGGACGGCGTAGCCGCCCTGGCGGGGCCCGGCCTCGAAGCTGCCGCCGAGCGCGGTGACACGCTCGCGGAGGCCGACCAGGCCGTTCCCGCCGCTCGGCAGGCGGTGCTCGGGGTCGGCGGTGGGCGGGTCGTTGGCGATCTCCACCTCGATCGCCTCGGGCTGCAGGTCGAGCCCGACACGCGTGTCGGCGGCGCCGGCGTGCTTGTGGACGTTGGTGAGCGCCTCCTGGACGAGGCGGTAGACCGTCCGTCCCACGGCGGCGGGCATGGGACGCTCGTCCCCGCGTATCGCGAGGTCGACGCGCAGGCCCGCCGCGCCGGACTGCCCCACCAGCTCCCGGACGTGCGCCAGCGTCACGGCCTCCTGGGGCAACGCCTCCTCGCCCTGCCGCAGGACGCCGATGACGTGGCGGAGCTCCTCCAGCGCCTGCCGTCCCATGTCGCCGATGACGCCCGCGGTCTCGACGGCCCGGTTCGGGTCGCGGACGGCGATCGCCCTCAGGGCCCCGGCGTGGACCACCATGACGCTGATCCTGTTGGCGACCACGTCGTGCATCTCCCGGGCGATCCGGGTGCGTTCCTCTCCCCGCGCGCGCTCTGCGAGAAGGTGCTGTTCCCGTTCAAGGCGCGAGGCCCGTTCCTGGAGCGAGACCACGAGCTGCTTCCGCGCGCCCATGTAAAGGCCGAGCAGGACGGGCGCGGCGATGAACGCCACCCCCGTCGTGGCCTGCACGGGGAAGGACTCCATCCGCGCGGTGGGCGGCGGGAAGGCGAGCGAGGACGCGTAGCCGAGCGCCGCGATCGTCAGCACCGTCCTGCGGGACGCGGTGTAGGCGGCGAGCGAGTACAGGATGACGATCGAGGAGAACGCGCCCGCGCCGGTGATCCCGCCGAAGACGAGCCCAGCCAGCGTCAGGCCGACGGGGTAGACACGCCGCACGACCACGGCCAGGCCGAGGATGACGCTGCACGCCGAGACGACGGGCGGAGGCAGCCAGAAGTCCTGCTCGGCGAACCATAGGAACGTGCCATCGCCAACGGCCAAGGCCACGGCGATGGCTATGTCGAACGCGCGCGACCGCCGCGAAGGCCACGCCGACGACCACCAGCCCCGCACGTGCATGCCACGAGCCTATAGCGACCTTTGGGCAGCCAAGGTCGCACTGGCCGCAAGGCCAGGTCCGCCCTGGTCAGGACGGTGGCGGACGGGTCCCCGGCGGCATCACCGCAAGGCACGCGAATCCCCCTGCCCGTGGGACTTTCCCGCGCTCCGGGTGCTGTGGTTACGATGACGGCGCCGACCGTGCTGTTCGAGTGGGGACGACCCCCCGCGCCCCCGAACCGCGCCCCGAAGCGCCTCCGGCGCCGACCCAGGACGGGGTTACCGCAGAACATGAACCGCTTCGCCAACTGGTTCGGGAAGAACGCCGACGCCGTGATCGCGCTGGTCCTCGCCGTCGTCGTGGCGGTGATCGGCCTCGGCGTGCAGTTCGAGAACGAGTCGGAGATCACCAACAGCGCGATCCTCGCGGTGATCGGCCTGCTGGCGACGTCGGTGCTGCGGGACCGGGGGCGGCGCGTCCCCGTCGAGGCGGAGGTGCGCGACACGCTGCGGGCATCGTCGTCCACGCTGGACGACCTGAGCGGCCGCCTGTCCCACATCGAGGGGTTCGAGAGCGTCCTGTCCGACACCAAGCGCGCCCTGGACGAGACCACGGTCGTCCGTGTCATCAGCGGCGCGCAGGTCGCGCAGGTACTGGAGGAGGCGCGCCGCGACACCGACCGGTGGTTCTTCAAGGGCGGGACGGGCACCTACATCCGCGCGCGGACACTCCCCGAGTGCGTTGCGGCGGCGCGCAGAGACCGCAGGACCCTGCTGTTCCGCCTGGAGATCCTCGACCCCACGCACGTGGAGGTCTGCGAGGCGTACGCGCGTCACCGCCGTTCGGTGTCGGACGGCCCGGACGCCACGGGCGAGCCGTGGACGCTGGAACGCACCCGCAAGGAGGCGTACGCCACGATCCTGGCGGCGTGCTGGCACAAGCAGCGGTTCGCGATGCTCGACATCGACATCGGCCTGGCGCGGACGATGACGACGCTGCGCTACGACCTGTCGTCGTCACGGGTCGTGGTCACGCGCGACGACCCGCGCGGTGAGGCGCTCGTCGTCGACAGCACGAAGTTCTACTACAGCTGGGTCAGCGCCGAGCTCCAGACCAGCTTGGACCAGGCCCGCCGGGTTCCCGTGGAGCAGGCGCGGCTGGCGCCGCTGGACGACGAGCCGACCGTCGAGGAGGTCCGCAAGCTCTTCGAGGTGATCGGGATCGACCTCGCGCAGGGCTACACCGACCGCGACGTCATCGAGATCATCCGGAAGGCGTTGCGGCCCAGAGACCCCTACGAATGACCGTTGAGCACGAATGACCGTTGAGCACGATGTGACCATGAACTGGTGACGGTGTGAGGTACGAGGAGATCCGCAAGGAGATCCACGCCGGAACGGCGGCGCGGACGCTGCCGGTCTGGGCGGGGCGTGTTCTGGACGACGTCGCGGCGGGCCGGTCCTCCGTGCCCGCCCTGCGCCATCCTCTGGGGTTCGTGTGCCTTCCAGTGGAGCGAAGCGGCGATTTCGGTGTGTGCCTGCACATCTGGACACCGGAGGTGCATCCGGCGCCGTCGACCACGTCGTTAGTGCACTGCCACAGTTGGGATCTGCTGAGCTTCGTCCTGTACGGGACGGTGCGGAACGTGCGGATGGAAGTCCGGATGGGCACCGACCCGGAGGCGGCTGAGGCGGTGCAGCAGGTTTTCGAGGTCGTCAGCCAGGGCGACGTGGACGAGCTGAGGGCCACCGGACGCGCCGTCCGGTACTCCCCCGGCCGTTCCAGCGCGCACCGGACGGGCGAGTCCTACACCCTGCCCGCCGGTGTGTTCCACACCACGCTCATCGAGGACGGCAGGGAAGCGGCCACGGTCGCCCTTGGCCGCCAGACGCCCGGCGGTGGCGATCTGTCGCTCGGCCCTCTGGACACGCCCACTCACCAGGTGCATCGTTCACGTTCCGACCATGCCGACACCGAACGCGCCCTTCGGCGTTCCGCCCGCAAGATCGCGTCCGCGCATCCGGCCCATGCACGGGCCACGCCCCCGCCTGATGCTCTGTATCCCACTGGAGAGGCCCGATGAGATCCATGTCCCCGTCACCGGCCCTTCCGGTCGATCTCTCAGCGGCCCGCCGCGTGGCGGTGGAGGCCGCCGAGGCGGCGGGCGAGCTGCTCAGCGCCGGTGTGGACGGGCCCTTGGGCGTCCGTGTGAAAGGCACGGGCGGGGACGTGGTGACCGATCTCGACACGGCCGCGGAGGACCTGATCGTCGGCCTACTCCGCGACGCGTATCCGGGGCACCGCATCATCGCCGAGGAGTCCGGTGTCCTGGACGGCGCGCCGGGTGAGGAGATGGTCTGGCTCGTCGACCCCCTGGACGGCACCAACAATGTGGCGATCGGCATGCCCGTGTACGCGGTGGGCCTGGCGTTGTGCGCGCGCGCCGAGCCCGTTCTGGGTGTCGTCCACGACCCGGTGACGGGACGGACATGGTCCGCCGTTCGCGGCTGGGGCACGGTCGGTCCGGACGGGTCGCCGGTGACTCTCGCCGATCACCCACGGCCTGGGCGGGAGAAGAATCCCGTCCTGGCGTGGACGCAAGGCCATCAGGTCAAGTCGAGCGATCCCGTGGCGTTCGCCCTGCGCTCGGCCCTGGAGGACCGGTGCGCGCGGATGCTCCAACTCTGGGCGCCGCTGGTGGCGTGGACGATGCTGGCGCGCGGCGACATCGACGGCATCGTCGGCTACCTGCCCGAGATCGTGGACCTTCCGGCCGGGGCACTGCTGGCCGCCGAGGCGGGCGCCGAGCTTCGCCGCCTGGACGGGCACCCCTACGAGCTGGGCATCGACCGTCCGGCGTCGGAGCTGGGGTTCGTCGCGGCGCGCCCGGAGTTGCTCGACCGCCTGCTGGAGACCACGACGAAGCTCACGGCCCGGCTCGGCGATCACACCGGCCATGTCGCCTAGCGGACCCGTCAGCCGGTCAGCAGGAGGGCCGGGACGGCGGCCGCGCAGCCCGCCACGGCCAGGACCGTCCCCGTGAGAACGAACTTGCCCATGGGAACCCGGACGTCCCAGCGGCGGCACCATTCGAACCACAGCAGCGTGGCCAGCGACCCCCATGGCGTGATCACGGGCCCCACGTTCGTCCCTACGAGCAGTGACAGAAGCTGGTCCTGGTTCGAGGCGGGTACGGCCGACTCGCCCGCCACGTACGCGGGCAGGTTGTTGAGGACGTTCGACAGCCCCGCACCGGCGAACGCGGCCCGGAACGCGCCTCCTACCCCGTCGTCCCCGCCCACCAGGGAGCGCATCGCGTCGTCCAGCCCGAACCGTTCGAGCGTGGGCACGACCAGGAACAGGCCCGTGACGAACACCAGGAGCTGCCAGGGGATCAGCGCGGGCCGCAGCGCCGCCCTGTCGCGGACGGCGAACACGGCCACGGCCACGGCGGCGGGAATGGTCACGGCGATGCCGAGCTGGACGCCGGTGTGCACCCCGCCGAGGATGGCGCCGATGAAGAGTAGGCAGGCGAGCCCGGTGGCGGAGAACAGCACCCGGTCCTGGACGGGCGCGGGTTCCGGCGGGTCGTAGGCGTCGGCGCCGCGCATCCGCCGCCGCCAGTAGAACGCCCACAGCAGCGCCATCGTGACGGCCAGGACCGCTAGCTGCGGCGCCCACATGCGCGCGGCGAACTCGCGGGTCTCCAGCGCGACCCGGTCGGCCGCCAGCAGGTTGGTCAGGTTCGACACCGGCAGGAGCAGGCTCGCGGTGTTGGCGAGCCACACGGTGGTCATGGCCAGCGGGAGCGTCGCGATCCGCGCGCGCGCCGCCAGCGCCAGCATGACCGGTGTCAGCAGCACGGCGGTCGTGTCGAGGTTGAGGAAGACTGTGGTCAGCGACGCGAACGCCACGCACAGCACGAACAGCGCGCCGTAGTTCCCGCGCCCGGCCCGAGCCAGCCGTTGCGCGATCGCGTCGAAGACCCCGGCCTCCTTGGTCAGCTCGGCCAGGATGATGACGCTGAACAGGAAGAGCAGCAGCGGTGCGACCCGTTCGACGCTGGAACGCGCCGTGTCGGCGGGCAGCAACCCGGTGGCGACGAACAGGACACCGAGGACGAGGACGCCGATGCGGATCCAGTCGAGAACACCCAGGGAGCGCGCCGCGCGACGCGCGATCTCGAACCGGCCTGACACCGCGCCATGATCCCATAGCACCGGGCGCGTCCCCGCGCGGGATACTGGCGGCATGACACCCCCCGGCGGCCAGCCCAGGCAGGAGCGTCCGACCGACTTCTTCATCAGCTACTCGCCCGCGGACGAACGGTGGGCGTCCTGGATCGCCTGGCAGCTGGAGGGCGCGGGGCACCGGACGATGATGCAGGCGTGGGACTTCGTGCCCGGCACCAACTTCATCGACTTCATGGACCGGGGCCTGTCGGAGGCCAAGGCCGTCGTCGCGGTGCTGTCCAGCAACTACCTGCGGTCCAGGTACGGGCGGCTGGAGTGGATGGCGGCGCTGCGGGCCGACCCGGACGACCCGGCCCGCAAGCTCGTCACGGTCCGGATCGAGGACTGCCCGATCGACGGGCTGCTGTCCACGATCACCTACGTGGACCTGGTCGGCATCGACGACCCGGACGAGGCGCGCGGGCTGCTGATGCGGCGCATCGAGGAGGCCCTCGCCGGGCACGCGCGCCCACAGAACGGCCCAGGCTTCCCCGGACCGGGCCCGGCCCTCCCCGAGCCGCGCCCGCCGGTGCCGGACCCTCTGGAGCCGTCTGAGGGGCGGGACGAGGGGTCGGAGC
>JBOHBY010000006.1:0-1698 GCA_050698635.1 Spirillospora sp. | reverse complement strand
CGCCGTGTCCGCGCGGTGCGACGGGGCCCGCGGCTCCGCCCACCTGACCCGGGCGACCGTCGCGGGCAGGCAGCTCGACGCCTCCCCACCGCCGAACACCACCATCCCGGTCGACGTGGACGGCGTCGGCCGCGCCGCGCTGACCCTCAACAAGCAGCAGCGGATGTCCGACGGCCGCCTCGGCGTCACCGCGATGGAGCTCCAGCTGCCCCTGCCCGGGAAGGCATCAACGCTCCGGGTCGCGCACGCCACATGCGGCCGGGCGGCGAGCGGCCCCGGCGAGGCACCCGCCCCAACCCCGGTGGAGCACGACCTGCCCGTCACCGGCTGACGGACGTTAAGCACGGCGCGGCGGCCTGACGGGCTGAACGCCCTCCGGGCCGTCGTGCCCGCCGTGCCCGTCGTGGCCGTCGTGCCCGCCGTGGCCGTCGTGGCCGTCGGTCGTCAGCTCGCCAGTGACTTCTCGAAATGCACGATCGCGCCGTCGCGGTGCACGCGGTCGGCGATGCGTAGTTCTTCCGTGAACGCCCGCATCAGTTGAAGGCCACGTCCGTGCTCCGCCAGGGGCGGGACGAGCGCCTCCTCCCACCCGGCGTCGCCGCCGGTCTCCAGCGAGGGTTCCGCGGTGTCGGGCTCGTCCGCGGCGCCCCCGTCGATGACCTCCACGACGCATCTCGCCCCGTCCATCCGCGCCCGGACCTCGTACTCCATCCCGTTCGCGGCGTGCTGGATGACGTTCGCGCACGCCTCACCCAGCGCGAGCGCGATATCGGCACGGATCTCGGAGGCGACCCCGAGCCCGCGGAGCGATGCGTCGAGCGTGTGCCGCACCAGCGGAGCGCTCTCGGCGTTCCTCGGCAGGGTCATTTCGAGAACGACCTCCATGCCAATCGCCTCCGTTCCTCTAGCAGCCAGATTGCCCGTTGATCTCCAAGGGAAACTCCAGTCCCCGGAAAACCCCTCCGACCGGCCACGTCACGCGGGCGTGGAATTCGGCGTCGCCCGGCCGGGGAACCCGGTGGGGGCTTTGTACATCTATTCCTCCGTCATGGCGTTCGCCAGAGGAGGACCAGTGTTCCGTTCCGTTCCCGTTGTGGCCGGTCTCGTCATCGGCGGTGCGCTGCTGGTCAGCGGCTGCCAGAGCCACTCGTACTCGTGCAAGAACGGCCAGTGCCACGTGACCGTATCCGGCGCCGGTCAGACCATCGAGGTCAACGACATCAACGTGACGGTCTCCGCGATCACCGCCGACGGGATGACGGTGTCGGCCGGGGGCTCGGCGCCGACGAGGATCGCGGTGGGCGAGAGCGCGCAGGTCGGCGGGGCGCGGATCGTGGTCACGTCCGTGGAGGGCGAGAAGGTCAAGTTCGACCTGAGCTGACGCGCCGAGCCGACGCGCCGATCCCGCGTGTGAGCGGTTTGTGAGCGGCGCGCGGCAGCCTCGGGGGCATGAGCTACGCGTTTCAGGCCGATGGTCTGGTCAAACGATTCGGGAAGACGACCGCGCTGGCGGGGGTGGAGCTGGCCGCGCGTCCGGGCACGGTCCTCGGCGTGCTCGGGCCGAACGGCGCGGGGAAGACGACCGCTGTACGAATCCTGGCGACGCTGCTGCGGCCGGACGCGGGCAGGGCCGAGGTCGGCGGGCTGG
This sequence comes from Spirillospora sp., assembly GCA_050698635.1. Lineage (GTDB taxonomy): Bacteria > Actinomycetota > Actinomycetes > Streptosporangiales > Streptosporangiaceae > Spirillospora. The sequence goes on along the minus strand of JBOHBY010000006.1, from coordinate 50 downwards.
ACGTCGTCCGCGACGCGGCCCGGGTGCGTGAGCTGATCGGCCTCACCGGA
>JBOHBY010000005.1:0-2830 GCA_050698635.1 Spirillospora sp. | reverse complement strand
CCTGAGCCGCTGGACCCGGCGCGTCGTTCCGCACGGCCCGGCGCTGCGGGCGCGGGTGACGCTGACCCCGACGCTGGTCGCGCTCGTCCTGACCACGGCGATGGCCGCGCTGGTGCTGGCGGGCGCCCGGACGCAGACGATCACCGACACCTACAACGACATCTCGCGGGACGGCCGCCGCGTGGCGTCCGCGGTCAGCGCGGGGACGCCGGAGAGCGAGATCGGCGGCACCGGCAAGGAGCTGCTCCAGGTCGTGGACGGGCAGGGCCGGGTCATCGCGGCGTCCCCGCGGATGCGCGGCCGGTCACCGGTGCGGTTCCCGCCGCCCGTGCCACCCGACGACCGCAGGGAGGGCCGCCGCTGCGACGTCGACGCACCCGGCGGACCGTGCTTCCTCATCGTCGAGTACCGCGTGGGGACGGGGCCGTCCGCCAGGTACGTCTTCTCGCTGACGCCCGCGCCGGGGCTGCTGCCGCAGCCGAAGCTCGCCCTGCTGCTGCTGATGGGCGTCCTGATCGGCACCACCATCGTCGGCTACGGGACGTGGCGCTCGGTGGGCCGCACCCTGCGCCCCGTGGACGACATCCGCCGCGAGCTGGACGAGATCACCGCGACGGACCTGGAGCGCCGCGTGCCGGAGCCGTCCCGCCGCGACGAGCTCGGGCTGCTCGCGGTGAGCATCAACGCGACGCTCGACCGGCTGGAGCGGGCCGTCGCGCGGCAGCGCGCGTTCGTCGTGGACACCTCCCACGAGTTGCGCAGCCCCCTCGCCGCGCTGCGGATGGAGCTGGAACTGGCCCTGTCGGCCCCCGACGACACCGAGGTGCGCGACACGCTCCAGGCCATCCTGGTCAACACCGACCGGGTGACGGCCGTCGTGGACGACCTGCTGGCGCTGTCGCGCCTTGAGGCCGACAAGAACTTCCCGCGCGAGCCGGTCGACCTGACCGAGCTGACCGACCAGGAGGTGCTGCGCCGCCCGTTCCGCACGCAGGTGACCGTGCTGGCGGAGGGGGCGGTGACGGTGCACGGCGGGCGGAGCGAGCTGGCCAGGCTGCTGACGAACCTGATCGACAACGCCGACCGGCACGCGGCGGCGGAGGTGACGGTGATCCTGCGCACCGACGGGCCGTCCGGCGCGGTGGTCGAGGTGATCGACGACGGCACCGGCATCGCGCCCGAGGACCGGGAGCGGGTGTTCGAGCGCTTCGCGCGGCTGGCGGAGGGGCGGCACCGCGACGCCGGCGGCACCGGCCTCGGCCTGGCGATCTCCCGCGACATCGCGGAGGCGCACCGCGGCTCGCTGATCCTCACCGACCGCCTCGACGGCGTCCCCGGCGCCCGCTTCGTCCTCCGCCTCCCCCGCTGACACCGTCTCCCCGCTTTCGACGGGGACGGGGTCAGGAGATGCCGAGTTCGGCGCGGAGGCGTTCGCGCTCGTACTCCAGTAGCTCGATCTGCCCCTCCAGCTCCTCGCGGGCGGCGAGGTACTGCCCGGCGTCGCCGGTGTCCCCGGCGTCGGCGGGCGGCGGGGTGATGTCGGCGCGCAGCCGGTCGAGGGACGCGTCGATGTCGCGGAGCCGGGCGCGCCGGCCGTCGTCGGGCTCGTCCATGCCGCTCTGGTTCGTGCCGCTCTGGTTCATGTCCCTGCCTTCGTCCGGTGGGTCGGGTCGGGGATCAGATGCGGATCACGGTCTTGCCGCGCGCGCCGCCTGCCCGGTTGGCGGCCAGGGCGTCCGGCGCGTCCTCCAGCGGCACCTCGCGTTCGACGCGGACGCGCAGGTCGCTCGCGTCGATGAGGTCGCTGAGCCGGTCGAGCACGTCCGCCGTGGCGTTCGCCTCCAGGTTCACGCCGCGCAGGCCCTTGGCCTCCATGGAGTCGGGGTTCACCGACCAGATGGAGCTGACGTAGGTCCCGCCGGGCCGCAGGAGCTGGGCGATGTCCTCGGTGGCGGGGGTGTCGCTGACCACGTCGAGGACGGCGTCGATCCCGTCCTTGTGGACGGCCAGCACCCGCGCGTTGAGGTCCGCGGCCTTCGCATCGGCCTTCGTGTCGGCCTTCGTATCGGCCTTTGAACCGGCCTTCGCATCGCTGTTGGAGCCGCCGTTGGAGTCGCCGTCGCGGGCGTAGTCGACGGTCTCGTCCGCGCCGAGGCGGCGCATCGTTCCGGCCATGTCGGCGCGTGCGGTGGCGATGACCTTGGCGCCCGCGAGGGACGCCAGCTGCACCAGCCCCTGCCCGACACCGCCGGTCGCGCCGACGACGAGCACGGTCTGCCCCGTGTCGACCCGCGCCTCCTCGACCATCGCGAGCGCGGCCGCGCCCACGGTCGGCACCGCCGCCGCCTGCGTGTAGATCATCCCTTCCGGCATTGTGGTGACCGGCCCGTCCTCGCGCGCGACGGCGTACTCGGCGAACGCGCCGAGGCCCCGGCCGACGGCGGAGAACGTCCCGTAGACCTGTTCGCCGTGCCGCAGCCGGGTCACGCCCTCGCCGACGTCCTCGACGACGCCCGCGCCGTCCACGCCGAGGATCAGTGGGAACGACGCCTCGACGGTGTCCTTGAACATGCCGTCGGCGACCTTCCAGTCGAACGGGTTCAGCCCGGCCGCGATCATCTTCACGAGGATCTCCCCGGGGCCCGGCTCCGGGCGCGGCAGGTTCATCGGCGCCGGTGTGGCGCCGTACTCGGACACGGCGATGGCTCGCATGACGATCGTCCCCCCCGAACGGATTCAGCGGTGATCTACCCCAGCGCCGAGCGATCACACGGATCCGCAGGTCAGGGCGGTGCAAGCTGTCCCCGATCACCGCCGGGGACGTTCGGGA
>JBOHBY010000004.1:0-3703 GCA_050698635.1 Spirillospora sp. | reverse complement strand
GGTCCGCGGCGTGCTCGGCGACGGCCCCGAACTGCTGGCGCGGCTGTTCGTCTGCCCGACCGGTGACGTGGCGGCGGCCCGCGCGATCGGCCGCTGGCTGATCGCCGCGTACATGACGGTCCCCGTCTACCGCGCCTACCACGAATGGCTCGGACGCGGCGAGGCCCTGCGCCCGATGAACGAGGCGTGGGCGGCGGGCGACCGTGAGAAGGCCCTGGAGGCGATCCCGGACGACGTCGTCGACGACCTGGTCGTGCATGGCACGCCCGCCGAATGCCGCGCCCGCGTTCGTGAATATGTGGACAACGGGCTCACGACGCCCATCCTGGCGATCATCCCTGGCGGCGGGCTGACCCCGTCCGAGGCCGTCCGGGCGCTCGCCCCGGCCGCCGACCGGCCCACCTCGTGAAACGCCTGCGTTTCTGATGTTTACGGCCGGGAGGATCGGGGAGGGTGGGGCAGATCCGATCCAAGAAGAGACGTGAGGAGCTGATCGTGCTCACGCTGACCAGCGGTGCCGTCCAGGTCATACGTACCGTGACCGCGAACCCGGAGCTTCCACCGGAGACCGGCATCCGCATCGAGTCCGGGCTCGACGGCTCGGACGCCCTGAGGCTCTCGGTCGCGCCCGCCCCGGAGGCCGGTGACCAGGTCGTCGAGGAGGAGGGCGCCAAGGTGTACCTGGAGGCCGCCGTCGCCGAGATGCTGGACGACAAGACCCTCGACGCGCAGGTCGACCCGCAGGGCGACGTGGCGTTCACCATCGCCGAGGGGTCCGGAGGGACCCCGACCTGACCTGAGTTCGCGAACGGGGCCGGGCCACCACCGGAGCGAACGCCGGTGGCCCGGCCCCGGCGCGTTCACGCCTCGATTCGTTCAGGCCTCGATTCGTTGCCAGGTCAGCGGGTCGCGGCGATGACGGCCACGATCGCGAGCACGAACGCCACCGTCGTGAGGATCAGGAAGGCGCCGACGACGGCGCAGGCCAGGCCGCGCGGCTGGTCGCGCCAGGTTCCGTAGTGGTCGCGCACCTGCCGGTCCAGCTCCTCCCGGGACGGCCGTTCCGCGTCGTCGGAATCGGGGGAAGGCGTCACGTTCGCCAGTCTGGCAGACCCGCCCGCCCCGGTCGGTGCGCGCCGGTCAGGCCGCGCCGGGGGCGGTCACCGGGGCCTGGCGTTCCGCGTGGAAAAATCGCCGGATGCGTCTCACCAAGCTCGGCCACGCCTGCGTCCAGATCACCAGGGACGACCGGACGATCGTCATCGACCCCGGCTCGTTCAGCGACGCGTCCGGCGCGCTCGCCGCCGCCGACGCGGTCCTCATCACCCACGAGCACTTCGACCACTTCGACGCCGACGCGCTGCGCGCCGCGATGGCCGACCGTCCGCAGCTGCACGTGTGGACGTCCCGCGTCGTCGCCGAGAACCTCGCCGACCTGGGCGGACGTGTCCACCAGGTCGGGCACGGCGACGCCGTCACCATCGCGGGCTTCGACGTCCACGTCTACGGCGAGGACCACGAGATCCTGCACCCGGACGTCCCGCCGATCCCGAACACCGGCTTCCTCGTGGACGGGGAGGTCTTCCACCCGGGGGACGCGCTGACCGTGCCGTCCGAGCCCGTCCGGACGCTGTGCCTGCCCGGCAACGCGCCCTGGATGAAGATCCCCGAGCTGTACGCGTACACGCGGGAGGTCCGCCCCGAGCGCGCCTTCGTCATCCATGACGGGCTGCTCAACGACATCGGTCTCACGGTCATGCGGGCCCACGTGACCAAGGCAGGTGAGGAGCTCGGCAAGGAGTTCCGCCGTCTCGTCCCCGGCACCACGGTCGACCTGGCCGCCGAGTGAGCCGACCCGTCGCTTCGCGGTCCGGGCCCGTCCAGGCCGTCTTCTTCGACATCGGCGAGACGCTGATCAACGAGGGCGAGATCTACGGGCGCTGGGCCGACTGGCTGGGCGTGCCGCGCCACACGTTCCTCACCAAGCTCGGCGCGCTGCTCGCCACCGGCGGCACCCACATGGACCTCTTCGAGTACTTCCGATCCGGATTCGACCTGGACGAGGAGGAACGCCGCCGTGCCGAGGCGGGCGTCCCGAACGGCTTCGGCCCGGACGACCTCTACCCGGACGCGCGGGCGTGCCTGTCCGGGCTCCGCGACCAGGGCCTCTACGTCGGGATCGCGGGCAACCAGCCGGTGGAGGCCGCCGAGCGGATGGCGGCGCTCGGGCTGGACGCCGACGTCGTCGGGATCTCCGACGTGTGGGGCGTGCAGAAACCGGCCCACGAGTTCTTCGAACGCTGCGCGCGGCTCGCGGACGCGCCGCCCGGCCGCGTCCTGTACGTCGGGGACCGCATCGACAACGACGTCCGGCCCGCCCTGGCGTACGGGATGCAGGCCGCCTTCCTGAGGCGCGGCCCCTGGGGCCACATCCAGCGCGACGACGCCGCCCTACACGCATGCCTGTTCGTCCTGGACGACCTGACCGCACTCCCGCAACTCGTCGCCGACCACAACGCCGCCTGAAACTTCTGCGGGACCCCTAGGGGACGTCCCCTAATTCCGGAGTATGGCGCGGAACAGGCCGAACGGGCGATGCGGGCCCTGCTGTCCGGTTCGTAGCGTGGAGGACATCAGCACAGTTCACCGCTCGACGAATCGGGGAGAGAAGAACTCATGAACGGCCTTTACCGTCCGCGCCACGGCCGGATCATCGCGGGCGTCTGCGCGGGGCTGGCGCGGCGTTTCGGGATGACGCCCCTGACCGTCCGGGTGCTGTTCCTGCTGTCGTGCCTGCTGCCCGGCCCGCAGTTCGTCGTCTACCTGGTCCTCTGGGTGATGATGCCGAACGAGGACCGCTACCTGGCCCGCACCCACTGATCACCGATAGCGCTTGGCCGGGCCCGCCCGGAGGTGTTAGATCGTGGCACCAGCATTCCCGTGGGAGGGAGCCGCGGTGCCTGTGGACGAGTCCGCGCGCGAATCCGAGCACGCGGCCCGCCTGCTGCGCTACCTGCGCGATCTGGCACTGGCCCGGCGGCGCCCGTCCCGGGACCTGTCGGGCCACGAGCACGTCCACTGGCTGTGCGAGCTGCCCGGCGACGTCTACGTGGAGACCGACGCCGGGCCCGGCGACGTCCTGTTCAGCGTGCCGGTCATCCCGCTGACGCCGCCGGTCGTGCTGGACGAGTTCGACGGCTGGCTCGCGCTCCGCACCTGGTACCGGGTCCTGCGCGACCTCGCCGGGCAGGAGGCGGTGCTCGGCACGGGGCTGCTCGCCTGGCGTCCCGCCGTCCACGACCACCTGCTGAGCACGCCGGTCCGCATCGTCGTGGACGAGCGCACCGAACGGATCGACGTCGTCCTCGCCGGGCACACCACGCTGCGCGACCGGGAACTGCTGTCCGGCCATCCCGGCTACCGGCCCGCCGACTGGGTGTCGGACGCCGTCCAGGCGGGGCAGGGCTTCGGGCTGAACGGCTCGGTCGGGGACGTCCTGCGCAAATGGTGCTCCGTCGCGCTGTCCGGGCCCGCCGACTACCGCGAGGACTGGACACCCGACACCGGGACCGACACGGGCAACGCCGCCGCCGTCCCGCGGATCCGGCTCGCTCCGGCGCTGGTCGTCCGCCCGCCCGCCCGGACCGCCGTCGCCGACTACCACGCCAGGCTGCTCGAACTCCTGCCGCGCGGCGTCCCGGAC
>JBOHBY010000003.1:0-9587 GCA_050698635.1 Spirillospora sp. | reverse complement strand
GTGATCGGGGTGCGCAGCTCGTGGCTCGTGGTGGCGAGGAACAGGTCCTTGGCCTCCTCCAGCGCCTTGGCCTCCGACACGTCGCGGAAGTCGACGACCAGCTCGCCGGTCTCCTCGATCTCGGCGGCCAGCACGTTCAGCCACGTCCCCGACTCCAGCCGGAACGTCAGCATCTCCCCGAGGGCCGGCATGTCGAACGGCAGCGGCCGGCCGAGCGCGTGCTCGGGCGCGATGCCGGTGAGGGCGTGCGCGGCGGGGTTCCACTGCCGGACGACGAGATGGTGGTCGAGGACGGCGATCCCGTCCGCGCTGGAGTCGACGACGGCGCGCTCGTGCGCCCGCTGCCGGACGACCTCCGCGTAGGCGACGGCGTTCCCGACCGCGACGCCCGCGTGCCCGGCGAGCAGCTCCAGCAGTTCGAGCTCGGTGTGCCCGACCTTGCGGCCGGTGAACAGGGCGTACAGCGCGCCGTACGGTCGGTTCTGCAGGTACGACAGGCCGAGCGCGATCGTGTGCAGCCCGGGGAGCTCGGACCAGATCAGGTCGCCGAGCCGCTTCTCCTCGGTGGTGAGCTTGACCGTCTTCCCGGACCGCAGCAGCTCCCCGACCAGGCTCGACCTCAGGTCGGCGGTCGTGCCGCGCAGGTGCTCTGGCAGCCCGGACATGCTCACCAGCCGCAGCCGGTCGCCCTCGATCCGCACGAACCCGCCCGCGTCCGCGCCGGTCAGCTCGATCAGCGCGGTGGTGATCCGGTCGAGGACGACGGCGAGGTCGAGCTCGGCGTTCAGGTCGGCGACGATGTCGTTCAGCCGCCGGACGAGCCGGGCCCGCTCCGTCATGTGGTGCTGGACGATCTCGTCCTCGCCGACCGGGTGGTACACGCCGACCCAGCCGAGCAGCGTGCCGGACGGGTCCTTCAGCAGGCTCGTGTCGATCCGGACGTCGATCAGGCGGCCGTCCTGGTGGAAGCGGCGGGTAGCGATCGAGATCTGCTGCCCGCCCGGGTCCTCACCCTCGCCTTCGCTGTCGCCCTCGCCGGGGCTGGGGCTGGGGCTGGGACGGCGCGTCAGGAGGCGTTCCTGGACGGCGTTGTGCTCGGCCTTCAGCTCGTCGGGGACGATCGGCGGCACCCGTCCGACCATCTCCTCGGCGGTCCACCCGAACATGCGCTCGGCGGCCGGGTTCCACACGGTGACGCGGTGCCGCTGGTCAACGGCCACGATCGCGTCGGCGGCGCTTTCGATGACGGCGCGCGCGATCGGGTCATGGACGTGGTGGTGCACGCCTGTCATCGTGCCACCGGTCTCAGGCGTGGCGCCGGGTAACTTGCGCCGAAACTTTCCACTGCGACGCTGAACAAACGGAAACCTTACTTCTTGGTAAGGCTACCGCTCGGTAGACGGTCGATCAGGAGCGCCGCGATCGCGGCGGCCAGGAACGACAGCAGCGAGGCGCTCATCCAGGTCTGCGGGCCGAAGTGCAGCACGTCCCGGATGTCCTCCCAGAAGCCCGCCCACCTGCTGACGGTTCCCGGGTTGATGAGCTGGTACACGACGAACCCGGCCGCCCACGCGACGATCATGCCCCAGCGGGACGGCGCCGTGCGCGACACGTCCCAGCCGTCCACCTGGCCCGAGCCGTCGCGCCGGTGCCGCCGGCGCCGTCCCAGGAAGAAGTCGGCCGCCAGGACGCCCAGCATCGGCACGAACACCGACCCGATCAGCGACAGGAAGCCCGCGTAGTCGCCGATGTCCAGGACCAGCGCGAGCACCGTGATGATGACGCCGAGCGCCACGCTCAGCACGCGCCGGTCGGCGCGCGGGACGAGGTTCTGGATCGACACCGCCGTCGAATAGGTGTCGGCGAACGACTGGTCGGCCTCGCGCAGCACGAACACCGCGAAGAACACCACGCCGAGCGTCACGTTCAGGAACGGGTCGAAGACCTTGGTCGTGTCGCCCGCGACGATCGCCAGCGCCAGCAGCCCCAGGACGTACGCGACGATCTGCGTGACCGAGTACCCGACCGCGGCGGCGCCGAAGGCCGACCGCTCCGTCCGGGAGTGCCGGGTGTAGTCGGCGGCGACCGGGACCCAGGAGATCGACACCGCCAGCGCCGCGTCCGCCCCGATCCAGAACCCGCCCCACGACCCCTGCGTCAGGTCGGGCAGCGGCTCGCGCAGAAGCTGGACGTAGAAGTACACCAACGCGATCGCCACCGCGACCGTCACGTAGCGGCGCAGCAGCCGGACCGAGCCGAGCGGCCAGATGGTCAGCACCGTCGTGACGGCCCCGGCCGCGACGACATAGCCCCAGCGCGGCACGCCGTCCCACAGCTCGCGCGCCGCGTCCGCGATGACGATCAGCTCGAACGTCCCCCAGCCGACGAGCTGCGCGATGTTCAGTATGGTCGGCGCGTACGACAGCCGCGCGCCGAACAGCCCGCGCAGCAGCACCATCGCGGGCTGCCCGGTGCGCGCGCCCGGGACGGCGGCGAGGCCGAGCATCAGCCCGCCCAGGATCGTTCCAACGGCCATCGCCACGATGCCCGCCATGATCGACAGGGTCGGCCGTCCGTCCGCGCCCGGCGCCAGGACGGTGTACGCGCCGGAGAAGGCCAGCAGGCTGACCCCCAGGTTCGCCCAGAACGCGCTCTGGTCCCAGAACCCGAGCACCTTGGGCGCGGGCTCGTCGAGGGTGAACGGAACCTCGTCTTTCGGACGCGCCCCACCGGTACGCGCATCGACTCCGGACGCCACAGAACACACTCCCTACGCCGGCATTACCCGGACAGGTTCTGCGGTCGGCGGCGCCTCGAAGGCCGCCCTCTCAGCCCAGCTTGCACCCTCCGGTGCGGCCCGAGCTCCCGCGGTTGTCGGTCGGTCACGATCGTACAACCGCCCGACCATCAGCTAAAGGGCGCAGATCACCTCAAATGGAACTGATCACGGTGGACCGGTTCCCCGGCCACATCCGGCCCGGCCAGGTCAGGCCACGTACGGCGCGCCGTCGCCGCCGCCCTCCATCGGACGGCCCGCCTCCACCCAGCCCTTCATCCCGCCGTCGACGTTCCTGGCCAGCCAGCCCGCCTGGTTGAGCGCCACCGTCACCTGCGCGGACCGCGCCCCCGACCGGCAGATCACGAAGACCTCCCTGTCCCGGGGCACCTCACCGGCCCGATCACCCAGCTGGCCCATGGGGATGTGGACCGCGGCGGGCGCGTGGCCCGCGTCCCACTCGTCCTGTTCCCGGACGTCCAGCAGGTAGCAGTCCTGCGGGACGTCGGCGGCTGGCACCGCCGGCACGTCGTCCCCGAAATTCATCACACCCCCATGGAACCGCGCGAAGCCCCCCTGCGTCGAATCACCCATGCGGTATCGGACGCTCCTTTTCGCGTCGTCCGGTCTGGCCATGGCCCTGTCCCTGGCCGCCTGCGGCGACGAACAAGCCAAGGGGACCCCCGCCGACAAGCCTTCGGGCACGACGTCCGTGCAGCCCTCCGGCACGCCGGCGGACACCCTCACCGTCAATGTCAAGGCCTCCAAGGAGGCCCCCGCCAAGACCTGGACGCTGAACTGCGCGCCGCCCGGCGGCGACCATCCGAAGGCCGCCGACGCCTGCGCGGCCCTCACCAAGGTCAAGGACCCCTTCAAACCCGTCCCCAAGGAACAGCAGTGCACCATGATCTACGGCGGTCCCGAGCTCGCCACGGTCAAGGGCACCTGGAACGGCAAGCCGATCGACGCCAAGTTCTCCCGTGACGACGGCTGCCAGCTGCACCGCTGGACGCAGGTCGGCCCGCTCTTCGGCAACGTGCCGAAGGTCCGCTGAACGAGCCCTCCCCGTTCCGGCTTCGTCCAGACAATCCAGTCGACTCATCGGCCCCGCCCGGACGTCCGGGCGGGGCCAGGTCATTTGAGGAGGCGCGACATCCGGCGGTCGGCCAGGGGCTTGCCGCCCGTCTGGCAGGTCGGGCAGTACTGGAGGGACGAGTCGGCGAACGACACCTCACGGATCGTGTCGCCGCATACCGGGCATTTCTGGCCGGTCCTGCCGTGTACGCGCAGCCCGGTCTTCTTCTCGCCCTTGAGGTCCTGCGCCTCCAGCCCGCGCGACCGCTCCACGGCGTCGCGGAGGGTGGTGACGATCGCCTCGTGCAGGGTCGCGACGTCGTCCTCGGTCAGCGAGGCGGCGATCTTGAAGGGGGACATCTTCGCGACGTGCAGCACCTCGTCGGAGTAGGCGTTGCCGATCCCGGCGATCACCTTCTGGTCGCGGAGCAGGCCCTTGATCTGGGTGCGCTTGCCGTCGAGGATCGCGGCGAGGGCGGCGGGGGTGAACGCGTCGTCCAGCGGGTCGGGGCCCAGCGACGCCACGCCGGGCACGTCCGCCGGGTCGCGGACGACGTAGACGGCGAGGCCCTTCTTCGTCCCGGCCTCGGTCAGGTCGAAGCCGGAGCCGTCGTCCAGATGGACGCGCAGCGCCAGCGGGTTCTTGCCGCCTGGCCGGACGGGCCTGGCCGGGATCTCCTCGCGCCAGCGCAGCCAGCCGGCGCGGGCCAGATGGATCACCAGGTGCAGTCCGTCGACGTCCAGGTCGAGGAACTTGCCGTGCCGGGCCGCGCCGCTGACGGTCAGCCCGCCCAGCGACTGCACCGGCGGGTCGTAGGTCTTCAGCGCGGAGATGGCGAGAACGTCCACCTGCGCGACGACGTGTCCGACGACGCGTTCCCGCAGGAACGCCGCCAACGCCTCCACCTCGGGTAGCTCGGGCATGTCTACCTCGATCCTTCCGCCGCGTATCCCCTGCACATGCAAGGTATCCGCTCTGGATCGGAGCTCTGGATCGGAGCTCAGCCGATCTGCTGGGCCAGGGCGACGATGACGCCGGCGGGGCCGCGCAGGTAGCAGAGGCGGTAGATGTCCTCGTACTGCGCCATCTCACCGACGAGTTCGGCGCCGTGGGGGCGCAGGCGGGCGACCATGGCGTCGATGTCGTCGACCCGGAACATGACGCGGTGCAGGCCCAGCGTGTTGGGCGGTGTGAGCTCCGGCTCGGGACGGGACGCCTCGGGCGTGATGTACCTGGTCAGTTCGAGCCTGCCGTGGCCGCCCGGGATCCGCATCATCGCGATCTCGCACTGGACGCCGTCCATCCCGACGGTCCGGTCCACGACGAGGCCCTCGTTCAGGGCCCTGCCCTCCAGCTCCATGCCGAGCTCGGTGAAGAACGCGATGGCGGCGTCCAGGTCGTCGACGACGATGGCGACGTTGTCCATGTGGATGGTCATGGCCAGAGCTTAGGGACGCGGGTGCGCGCGGCTCGCCAGGTGGACGACGCCCGTATCCACAGGGCTGTGGAAGGCTGTGGAAAAGCCTGTGCACAACTCCGGAAGCGGCGGGGCGCGAGGCGTTCCCAACGGGCGATACCTCAGCGAATCCCCCTGAACCACCGGACGAGGGCGGAGGACAGCCCATCACCGAGGGTGTGGATAACTTCCATGTAACAACCCATCGGTAATCGTCACACGGGGCCGTTCGACCGGACTCGGCGGGCATGTGACCCGGATCTCGAAATAACCCCTAGGGGGTACGGGTTGCCAGAGGTACGCCGTTATGGCAGCATGAGGGTCACGAGATACCCCCCAGGGGTACATGAATCGAGGGAGACGCAAGATGAGCACCGCCACCTACACCGTCACCGGGATGACCTGCGGCCACTGCGTCAGCTCGGTCACCGAGGAGGTCGAGGAGATCGCCGGGGTGACCGGTGTCGAGGTCGACCTGCCGACCGGCCGGGTCACCGTGACGAGCGACGCGCCGATCGACGCCACCCTGGTCAAGGGCGCCGTCGAAGAGGCCGGTTACGCACTGAAGCCATAACCGGTGCGCACCCCGCCGACGCGGGGTGCGCCTCCTGAGTTTGTGCCCTCGGGCACACACCGGTTGGAGTGGATCGGATTGACCTCGCCCTCAACTCAAGCAGAGGGATTCAACCCTCGCAGGTCGAGCTTTCTGCTTCACAGCCCGTCGCCGACCCGGATCACCGGCAGGGGACGGTGTACCGCCCATCGGTCTTACACAAGCTCCACAGACCTCACATCCCGCCAGCCCGGCGGTAGGCCCCGCCAGCTCGGTTCTCACCGCCGGGGCGAGGCCAATACTACTGCTGCTCGAATGTCTGTGCGAGTCGCTCTTCCTCACCTAAAGGTGGGGTTTCCTCGGGAGGTAACAATGAACAATGCGATCAAAGTGGGGGCGTACGTCGCCGGGTTGGCGGTCGTCTTCGGTGGCGCCGCGGGGGTCGGCAAGGTCGTCGGGCCCGTGGGCGCCTCAGCGGAGACCGCATCCCACGGCGGCGGAGGCCACGGCGGAAGCGGTGGTGGCGGCGGGCATGGCGGCGAGGGCGGTGGGGCGGCGGCGTCGCACGCGCCCGGCGGCCTCCAGGTCTCCGAGGACGGCTACACGCTCGTCCCGCGCAAGACGACGCTGGCCCCCGGCAAGCGGACCGACTTCCGGTTCACCATCAACGGGCCCGACGGCAAGCCCGTCACCGGGTTCAAGCCCCTGCACGGCAAGCGCCTGCACCTGATCGTCGCGCGGCGCGACCTGTCGGGCTTCCAGCATCTGCACCCGTCCGAGAACGGCGACGGCGTCTGGACGGTCTCGATCACCCTGCCGAAGGCCGGCGTGTACCGGTTCTTCACCGACGTCCAGCCGGACGGCGCGAAGCGGCAGCTCACCCTCGGCACCGACGTGTTCGTCCCGGGCGACCTGCGGACGACCCCGCTGCCGAAGCCCGAACTGGTCGCGAAGGTGGACGGCTACGAGGTCACGCTGAAGGGCGCTCTCACGCCGGGCAAGTCCGCCGAGCTGACCCTGTCGGTGAGCAAGGACGGCAAGCCGGTCACGGACCTGGAGCCGTACCTGGAGGCGTACGGTCACCTGGTCGCGCTGCGCCAGGGCGACCTCGCCTACCTGCACGTCCACCCGGACGGAGAGCCGGGCGACGGCAAGACGAAGCCGGGCCCCGGCATCACGTTCTTCGCCGAGGCGCCGAGCACCGGCGCCTATCGGCTCTACCTGGACTTCAAGCACGACGGCAAGGTCCGCACGGCCGAGTTCACGGTCCACGCGGGGAACGCCCAGGTGCCCGCTCAGGTGCCCGTCCAGGACGAGCCCACCGGCGGCGGCCACGACGACACGCCGCACACCCACTGAGCCATTCCGACGATCGACGTACAGGCGGAGGAGGAGCGATGAGCACGGACACCGCGTCCGGGCGGATCGAGCTGGCGATCGGCGGCATGACGTGCGCGTCGTGCGCCAACCGCATCGAACGCAAGCTCAACAAGCTGGACGGCGTGACCGCGACGGTCAACTACGCCACCGAGAAGGCGACGGTCGAGAACCCCGACGGGGTGTCCCCGGACGAGCTGATCGCCACCGTGGCGAAGGCCGGCTACAGCGCCGAGCTCCCCGCGCCGCCGAGGCCCGAGCAGGGCGGCGGCGCGGCGGACGGGCCTGGGCCGGACGATGGCCTGGGGCCGCTGCGGCAGCGGCTGCTGACCGCCGTCGTGCTGTCGGTGCCGGTCATCGCGATGGCGATGATCCCGGCCCTCCAGTTCGAGGCGTGGCAGTGGCTGTCGCTGACGCTGGCCGCCCCGGTCGTGGTGTACGCGGGCTGGCCGTTCCACCGGGCCGCGTTCGTCAACCTGCGGCACGGCGCGGCCACCATGGACACGCTGATCTCCGTCGGCACGCTGGCCGCGTTCGCGTGGTCGCTGTGGGCGCTGTTCTTCGGCACGGCGGGCGAGCTGGGCATCAAGCACGGCTTCGAGTTCTCGATGACCCGCTCGGACGGGTCGATGAACATCTACCTTGAGGCCGCGTCCGGGGTGATCGCGTTCATCCTGGCGGGCCGGTACTTCGAGACGCGGTCCAAGCGCCGTGCCGGTGCCGCCCTGCGCGCCCTGCTCGAACTGGGCGCCAAGGAGGTCTCGGTCATCCGGGAGGGGCGCGAGGAGCGGGTGCCGGTCGACCAGTTGTCGGTGGGGGACCTGTTCGTCGTTCGTCCGGGCGAGAAGATCGCGACGGACGGGACGGTCGAGGAGGGCTCGTCCGCGGTGGACGCGTCCATGCTGACCGGCGAGTCGGTCCCGGTGGAGGTCGGGCCGGGCGACGCCGTGGTCGGCGCGACGGTGAACGCGGGCGGACGGCTGGTCGTGCGCGCCACGCGCATCGGGTCCGACACGCAGCTCGCGCAGATGGCGCGGCTCGTGGAGGACGCGCAGACCGGGAAGGCGCAGGTCCAGCGGCTCGCCGACCGGATCTCCGGCGTCTTCGTCCCGATCGTGATCGCGCTGTCGCTCGGCACGCTCGGGTTCTGGATCGGCACCGGCGAGCCCGTCGCGGCGGCCTTCACCGCCGCGGTCGCCGTGCTGATCATCGCCTGCCCGTGCGCCCTCGGCCTCGCCACCCCGACCGCCCTCATGGTCGGGACCGGACGCGGCGCGCAGCTCGGCATCCTGATCAAGGGCCCGGAGGTGCTGGAGTCCACCCGGAAGATCGACACGGTCGTCCTGGACAAGACGGGCACCGTCACGACCGGGCGGATGGCCCTGGTCGACGTCGTCACCGCCGACGGCGTGGACGAGGCCGACGTGCTGCGGCTGGCGGGGGCGCTGGAGAACGCGTCCGAGCACCCCATCGCGCAGGCGATCGCCAAGGGCGCGGTGGAGCGCGTCGGTGAACTCGGCACCGTGGAAGATTTCGCCAATGTGGAAGGGCTGGGCGTCCAGGGGGTCGTGGACGGTCACGGTGTTCTCGCGGGTCGTCCGCAGCTTCTCGCCGAATGGGCGCAGCGGCTCACGCCTGATCTCGAACGCGCCATGGAGGAGGCGCAGGCGCTCGGCCGCACCGCCGTCGCGGTCGGCTGGGACGGTGAGGCCCGCGCGGTCATCACCGTCGCGGACAAGGTCAAGCCGACCTCGCGGGAGGCGATCGGGCAGCTGCGGGCGCTCGGGCTGCGGCCCGTCCTGCTGACCGGCGACAACGAGACGGTGGCCAGGACGGTCGCGGACGCGGTCGGCATCGACGAGGTCATCGCCGAGGTCCTGCCGCAGGACAAGGTCGACGTCGTCAAGCGCCTCCAGTCCGAGGGCCGGACGGTCGCGATGGTCGGCGACGGGGTCAACGACGCCGCAGCGCTCGCGCAGGCCGATCTGGGCCTCGCGATGGGCACCGGCACGGACGTGGCGATCGAGGCGTCCGACCTGACCCTCGTCCGGGGGGACCTGCGGGCCGCGGCCGACGCGATCCGGCTGTCGCGCCGCACGCTCGGCACGATCAGGGGGAACCTGTTCTGGGCGTTCGCCTACAACGTGATGGCCCTTCCGCTCGCGGCGGCGGGCCTGCTCGTCCCGATGATCGCGGGCGGCGCGATGGCGTTCTCGTCGGTGTTCGTGGTGAGCAACAGCCTGCGGCTCCGCCGCTTCAAGCCGCTCAACGCCGCCCTCGCCGAGGTAGGCGAGCCCGGCGATCCGGCGGCGGCGGACAGCCGCCAGGAGGTCTCGGCGACCCGCTGACC
>JBOHBY010000002.1:0-2465 GCA_050698635.1 Spirillospora sp. | reverse complement strand
GGACGAGCGTGCGTCCGGCGTCGAGGCCCGCCGCCTCCAGCGCGGCGCGGTCGGAGCCGTGCGCGGCGAGATGGCCCTCGTGGGTGAGGACGCCGCGCAGCTCCAGCGCGGGCAGCGCGGTGAGCGCCGCGGCGGTCTTGACGGCCCGGTCGGGGTCGACGCCCGCGCGGTGCATTCCCGTGTCGACCTCCAGGACGAACGGGACGGTCACCCCGGCTTCGGCCGCCGCCGTCGACACCGGTTCCGCCGTTTCCATGGAGTCGAGCGCGAGCGTGAGGCCGCCCCTGGCCAGGGCTTTCACCGCGAACGCGACCTTCGCGGGGCCGACCGGCTGGTGCGCCCACAGGACGTCCTGGACACCCGCGTCCTGGAGGAGGGCGACCTCGGCGGGCGTCGCGCAGGTGAAGCCGATCGCGCCGTGGGCGAGCTGGCGGCGGGCGACCGCGACGCATTTGGACGTCTTGAGGTGGGGGCGCAGAGCGACCCCGGCGGCGCCGATCGAACCGGCCATGGCGCGGAGGTTGGCGTCCATGCGGGCGCGGTGGACGAGCAGGGCGGGCGTCGGGAGCTCGTCCAGCGGCAGCGGCAGCGGAAGCGGAAGCGGGAGGTCGGGGGTCATGCGAGGCCCATCGCCGGGCGCGGGTCTCCGTCCAGCAGCCACTCGACGGTCTCCTTCTTGATCTCCGGGAAACCGGACGGGCGCTGACCGGCCATCTCGCGGATGCCGGTGACGGCCTCGGACGGCGTCCAGAGCGGGAAGTCGGAGCCGAAGACGAGCCTGTCGACCACGTCCCACTCCTGCGCGCGGGCGAGCGCGAGGTAGCCGTCCAGCGGACGGGCCCAGCACGCGGAAACGTCCGAATACACGCGGCGGTTCTTGCGCAGGGTCACGATCGTCTCGCGCTGCCACGGGTGCCCCAGGTGCGCGATGATCTGGACGAGTCCGGGATGGCGGCGGGCGACCTCGTCCACGACCAGGGGGTTGCTGACCGACAGGTCACCGGCCGGGCTCGGGGTCGCGCCCATGTGCCACAGGACGACGAGCCCGGCGTCGGTGGCGGCCCGGTAGAACGGGTCGTGGACGGTGTCGCGCGGGTCGAACAGCGCCAGCACCGGGTACAGCTTGATGCCGCGCAGGCCGCGCGCGACGCCGTCGGCGAGCTGGTCGAGCACGTCGGGGTCGGCGGGGTCGAGCGCCATGAACCCGATCGTGTCGGCGGCGGTCTGCGCGCAGAACTCCTCGGTGTATTCATTCGGGGTCAGGATTCCGGCGGCGGTGGCGCGGATGCCGAACACGCACGCGGCGGTGACGCCTCCGTCCGCCATGGCGCGGTCGTAGTCGGCCGGGGTGAACTCGTGGGCGCCGCGCCCGTAGACGGGTTTCCAGTGGTCGTCCCACTCGTGGCCCCAGTGGTCGGGACGCTGGCAGTGGGTGTGGAAGTCGATCAACCGTTCTCCCGGGTGCGTGGCGCGCCGGAGCGCAGGGACGAGTGCAGGTACTCCAAGGCGGCGACGACGTCGGCGTCGGCCGCGAGGCCGGCGGCGGCCGAACGCAGGCTGTCCAGGTAGCGGGCGCGGCGGTCGTCGTCGAACTCGGCGGACGGCCCGGACACGCTCACGGCCGCGACGCACGCACCGTCCACCTCGACGGGCGCGGCGACGCAGCGCAGGCCGACACTGCCCTCGTTGTCGTCGAGGGCGTGGCCGCGTTCGGCGGTGACCTTCAGCTCGGCGGCCAGCGCGGGGGCCGTCGTAAAGGTGTGCTCGGTGCGGGCCGCGAACGGCTCAGGCGGCAGGTGCGCGGCCAGGTCGGACGGGTCGAGCCGCGCCAGCAGCATCTTCCCGAGCCCGGTGCAGTACGCGGCGTCGCGGGTGCCGGGCGTCGTGTGGAAACGGATCGGCCGGTCGGGTTCGCGGACGCAGACGTGCAGCACTTCGCGTCCGTCCAGCACGCCGAGGTTGGCGGTCTGGCCGGTGGCCTCGGCGACGCTCGCGAGGTGCTCGCCCGCCACCTGCGACAGGTCCAGGCCCGTCAGGTACGCGGTCGACAGCATCAGGGTCTTGTGGCCGAGCCGGTACGCGGGACGCTCGTCGGCACGGACGACATAGCCCATCTCCTCCAGTACGCCGAGGAGCCGCACGAGCGTGCTCTTCGGCAGGCCGGTGCCGGTCGAGAAGTCGTTCAGGGTGAGCGTGCCGCCCTGCCCGGCGAGACGTTCCAGCAGCGCGAGGCCACGGGCCAGCGCGTTGGCGTGGTAGTTCGCCGCGGCGGGACGGTCGTCGTCCACGCTCGTCCCTCTGGCTCTGTCCATCGTCGGTGCCTCGTCTCTGTTCAGGGTCAGGGGATGCGCAGGATCTCGCCCGGCCGGGCCTGGCGGTGCTCGCCGTCCTCGACGACGGCGCGGCCGTTGACGACGACCGCGCGGATTCCGTCCGGATACCGCTGGGGTGCTGCGAACGTAGCC
>JBOHBY010000001.1:0-1648 GCA_050698635.1 Spirillospora sp. | reverse complement strand
GGCGTCTCGCGCTCGCTGCACACCGGGCAGCTCGCGACGTGCCGGACGAGCGACGCCGACGACTGCGGCGACAGCGGCCACGACTCGGTCATCGCCTTGACGCTGGGACATTCCTCCCAGTGGTTCTGGGCGATGAGGGACGCGTGCAGGGCGCTCGCGAGGTCCTCGCGGGCCTTCTCCACGAGCGCGAGCGTCTCCTCCAGCGGCATGCCGAAGATGCCGGACAGGTCGACCTCGTCCAGCTCGTGTCGGACCGACAGGTCGATCGCCTCGCGCTGGCGCCCGTTCAGCGCGGCGAGCGCGCTGTGCGCGAGCAGCCGCCGCTCCTCGCGCCGGGCGAGCTGCTCGTCGGTCAGGCCGTCGTCGGCCTCCGGCGCCTCCTGCCCGGTGTGCCGGTTCGGGCTGTCGCGCCGGCGCATGCACTCCTTGCGGGCGATCGCGTACAGCCAGCCGCGCAGCCGGTCCGGCTCGGTGAGCCGGTCGACGTGCTCGCGGGCGGCGATGACGACGTTGCGCAGCGCGCCCGCCGCCTCGACGCGGTCGCGGAGCAGCCCATGGCAGTAGTCGTAGAGGAACGGCGCGTAGGTGTCGTAGACCTCGGTCAGCGCGATGACGTCCCCGGCTCGCAGCGAGTTCGCGAGCCTGAGGTCGTCGTCCCGCCCGGGCCCTGGCTCACCGGCCACGGGAACCCTCCCAGTCGAATTCGGTGTTCTTGATCGTGCCCCCGTAGCGCCGACACCCGCCGGCCCACTCTTCGGTTGCCTGATCTTGCCACCAAGTTGCTGAGATTTCTCCCCTATGAGCGGATATCAGTGACCGTGGTAGTACACGCCGTGGCCGTCTCGCCTAGTGAGCAGGGCCCTCCAGTCACAAAATGTGATCTAGCTCACGTTTAGCTCAGCGGTCTCAGCCGCCGCCCCCGCCACCGCCGTTCCCGTCGTCCCGGCAGCGCCAGGAGACGGACCGCGTCTGGCCGCCGGGAGAGAAGGTGACGGTCGCCGTCCCCGACTCCGACTGGTCGGGGGCGCAGGACAGGGAGACCGTCGCGCCGCTCGACTGGCCGGCCGCGAGCGTGCCGCCCCCGCCGCCGGTGAGCGGTGCCCCTGCCGACGCCGACCACCTGACCGTCCCGCCGGACGCTCTGACCCCGATCGTGCAGCTCTCACCGGAACTGAGGACGCCGCACTGCGCGCCGCCGACCGACAACTGGCCGGCCCTCGGCCTCGTGCGAGTGGGGGTGGGCGTAGGAGTGCGACGCGTCCGTGTGGGCGTCGGAGTGGCCGACGTGGGGGTGGGCGTGGGGGTGTCGCTCTCGGTGGGCGACGGGGACTCTGAGGGTTCCTCGGATTCGGGCGGCGAACTCGAATCCGGTACGGACGACGACGGCCCGCCAGGCGTGCCTTGGGCGTTCGTCCCTCCATCGGGCGAGTCGGACATGACGAAGTAGGCGCCGACCACGATCACGACCACGGCGGTGACTGCGGCGAGCACCGGCCAGAGCGCGCGCGGGCCGCCGCGTCCCTGTGTGGGGGGCGGGGCCGCGCCTTCGATGCTGACGGGCCAGCCCCAGGCGTCGAACGGCTCGGCCCGGTGCGCGATCGCGGCGAGGTCGGGGGCGAGCGCCGGGTCCGTCGCGGTGGCCATGACC